>DATAZJ010000104.1:0-1939 GCA_036272115.1 Rhodopila sp.
AACAGCGAACGCATGCTTGGGATACTTGCTACCGATGTCCGGGAAGCCAGGCCCGATCGCGCGAGACTAAACTGCCTCGGCCGATAGGCGCCGGGGGGCGCAGCAGGCGCAGCCGCCGGCGTGAGACCGAGCGGGGGCGGCGGTGAATTCCTGGGCGCCGCCGGATAGGGCGGGGGCGGTCAGCAGACGTGGGGCGGGCTGCTCGCAATCGGGGCAGGGCTGCGGGCGGTCGAATTCCGCCATCGGGCGCACGTCGGTGAACGGGCCGCAATCGGCGCATTCGTAGTCGTAGGTCGGCATCCAAATCCTCCGTCATCCGTTGTTTGCATACTGGCATTTCCTGGTGAGGCAGGCCAGCGACCGGGTTGCCGGGCCGGGAAACCGACGCCATGTTGCATAGCACAATGACCACAAGGACTGCCGCATGAACGCACAAGTCGACCTGACTCAGTTCGCCGAGGAGAGATATGCCGTCGGTCAGCCGGTGCCGCGCAAGGAAGATCCTACGCTGTTGCGTGGGGAGGGGCGGTATTCCGATGACCTCAATTTACCGGGCCAGGCGTATGCGGTGATGGTGCGCTCGAATGCGGCGCACGGTGTCATCCGGTCCATCGATACCGCCGAGGCCAAGGGGATGGCGGGTGTTCTGGCTGTGCTGACCGGCCAGGACCTGATCGAGGCCGGCCTGGGCAATATGCCGTCGGGGATGGCGTTCAAGATGCGTGACGGCTCCGACATGCCGAAGCCCACGCAGCCGATCCTGACCACTGACAAGGTGCGGTTCGTCGGCGACCCGGTGGCGGTGGTGATCGCGGAGACGATCAAGCAGGCCAAGGACGGGGCGGAGGCGGTTGTTGTCGATCTCGACATGCTGCCGGCGGTGACCGATGCCGCGGCGGCGGCCGCCCCCGGTGCGCCGCTGGTGCATGATGGGACGCGCGGCAACGTGATCCTCGATTTCCATCATGGCGATGCGGCGGCGGTGGAAGCGGCTTTTTCCAAGGCGGCGCATGTCACGCGGCTGAAAATCCGCAACAGCCGGGTGGTGGTGTGCCCGATGGAGCCGCGGTCGGCGATTGGTGATTATGACGCCGATACGCAGCGTTGGACGCTGCGGGTCGGGTCGCAGGGCGTGTTCAACATGCGGCAGCTTCTGACCGGGCCGCTGAAGGCTCCTGTGGACAAAATCCGTGTGCTGACCGGGAACGTCGGCGGGTCGTTCGGGATGAAATCGTCCTGCTATCCGGAATATCCCGCCATTCTGCACGCAGCCCGGGTGTTGGGCCGGCCGGTGAAATGGACGGATGAGCGCGGCGAGAGTTTCCTGTCGGACAGTCATGGGCGTGACCACGACATGGAGCAGGAATTGGCGCTGGATGCCGATGGCCGCATCCTGGCGCTGCGGGTCAACGGCTATGGCAATATTGGCGCCTATCTGTCCAATGGGACGGTGTTGCAGCCGACCGGCAATATCGTGCGCAACACGATAGGCGTGTATGCGACTCCGCTGCAGGAGGTGACCGCCAAGGCGATGTTCACCAATACCAGTCCGGTCGGGCCGTACCGCGGGGCCGGGCGGCCGGAGGGCAACTATTATATCGAGCGTCTGCTCGACACCGCCGCTCGGGAGATGAAGATCGATCCGGCCGATATCCGCCGGCGCAATCATATCCAGCCCGACGCGCTGCCATACAAGACTCCGGCCGGCACGACCTATGACAGCGGCGATTTCCCGACGATCCTGGAGAAGGCGCTGGCGGCGGCGGATTGGGACGGGTTTGGCGCTCGCAAGAAGGACAGCGCCGAACGCGGCAAGCTGCGTGGGCGCGGGATTGGCCAGTATCTGGAGGTCACCGGTCCGCCGGCGAAGGAAATGGGCGGCATCCGGTTCGAGGCGGATGGTACCGTCACCATCATCACCGGGACGCTGGATTACGGC
>DATAZJ010000105.1:0-2967 GCA_036272115.1 Rhodopila sp.
CAGCGCCGTGCCCAACGTCTGCGAGAACGTGATGGTGACCCAATACCAGAGCTCGACGCGCGGCGTATTCACCGTCTGCACCGAGACCGACCCTTCCGACCAGTACCAGCCCGCCAGCGACAGCATCACCAGCGTGAAGAGAAGGATCGAGCCGCCCGGATACCCGATCCCCAGCGACCGCGTCGCGAAGTCCGCCAGCGTCGTGCCGAACATGGTCGACCCGACAATCGTCGCCCAGTACAGCACCGGATGGAATTTCTTCGCCATGATCTGCGCCGCTGCCAACACGACGAACGGAACCAGGATAAGGCCAGTCCCAATCAGATAGCCGTATCCAGTCGCCGCGCTGGTCGTTTCACCAAGCCAGCTCATGGTGATCGTGTCGCCACCGGTCTCGCCCAGCGTCGTCGCCAGTATCTTGATGATCCAGAACCCCAGCGTGACGGCCGGCACCTTGTTCAGATTATCGTTCATGGAAATCTCTCCGGCCGCAAAGGCCACCTTGTATGGCGTACCTGAACTGAAGCTGAACGTGGATTACAACGTGAACAGGAGCGCTGCGTACCAGCTATATTGGTTCGTCTCGGCGGCGTTCTGGACGCCCGGCCCCACCGACGCCATCAAGTGAACCTTCTCGCTGAGATCGTACACCGCACCGATTCCGACACCCGTACTGTCCTTGCCGCCGATCGTGTCCGCGGTCTCGTGATAGATTTCCGCACCGATATTGAAGTGCTCCGTCACCTGGTTGGTGATCGCCCAGCCTACCTGGCAGAAGTTCTGCGACCCGCCGCCGTTGTTCAGCACACAGCCCCCGCCGCCGAACGTCGACCATTTGCCCCACGACCGACCTATCCACAGCGGCAGCAGCAGCGACGCGTGCCACTCGCCAACCTGCTCGGAGCCCGCCGGAAGGAACACGCGCGGAAAGAACGCGACGTCCACGCCGAAGTCATCCTGATGCAGGAACTTGTACTTCGCCGCCAGCTCGATGTTGCCGAGAGTGGCCGCAGACGGCCCAACCTTAGGAGCATCCCACGCCAGCGGCAGCACGGCGGTCAACTGCAAATCCTCCGCCGCGCCGTAGTTGAAATCGATCCCGCCCGCGCCGCCCGACCCATCGCGCGCCGTGGTGCCACCCGCGAACAGATAGATCTCGTAGTGCCCAAGATCGGTCGGCTCCGGATCGTCGGTAACATAGGGCGGCCCACCCCATGCCGCTGCAGGCAACACACACAACAATCCAGCGAACCAGAACCGCAATCGCATCGAAGAAGCACTACCTCGTGAACTGAAGCGCGAAATACCAAGTGTAATCATCGGTCGCCGCCGCGTTCTGCACGCCCGGCCCGGCCGATGCCAGCAGGTGCCAGCGCGATGAGAAATCGTACGTCACACCAAACCCCAGCCCCGTCGTCTGCAGCCCGTGCTTCGCACCGGGCGTGAAATGATAGACCTCCGCGCCGATTTGCAGGTCGGGCTCGATCTGCCAGGCAACCGCTGCCCCGTACAAACAGAAATTCTGCGACAGCGCATCGTCGGCCAGGGTGCAACCGCCGCCACCGAACGCCGTCCACTCCGTGCCCCAGTTCTTCTGCACCTGCAGCGACAGCGTCGGCACCACGCCATCATGCCCAAGCAGGGCGTCGGTGTGCGTCGGCACCGTCACGCTTGGCACCACGGCCGCCTCGAAACCCCATTCGTCTTGGCTGATGAATTGATACTTCAGACCCAGCTGCACGTCGCCGAAACCCGCAACGTCACCCGAACCCGGCGCTTGCGTTAATCCGAACGCGACGGTCGTCCCGATCTCGAGATTCTTCGCGATTCCATAGCTCGCGTTGAACCCGAGCTGTTCGGCACTTCCCGCTGACGCCATGACTCCAGTGGCGAAGTTGTTCACCTCCAGCGAACCTTCCGTCGTCGGTTCCGCATCGTCGTTGATATAGGGCGGCCCACCACCCGCTGCTGCCCACGCCGGTCTCGAGAAAATTACGCAGACCGCAACGGCGCCCGCCAATCGCCTCAAGACCGCACCGGACGGATCGGGCGCGAGCCGTCCCAGTTCGCCGCCGCCTCGCGGATGCGTTCGAAGAAAGCGCCCTTGCTGCCAGAGATATCCGAGATCTCGATCACTGTGCCCGGATGCGTTTCGGTATCGAAATAGACGAACCGCCCATCCGGCCCGCCGATCTGCCCCTCTTGCCCAATCTTGAACCCAAGGCTCACGAACCGGTCGAAGTCCGCCTGGTAATTCCGCGTCCAGTACGACATGTGCTGCAAGCCTTCGCGTCCGCGCGTCAGAAAATCGCGATACATGCTCGGCGCATCGTTGCGCTGCTGGATCAGCTCGATCTGCAAATCGCCCGTGTTCGCCAGCGCGATCGAGACCTCCGCCTCGGACGGCGCGCCGCGACAACGGAACCAGTCCATCTTCACCCGCTCGATGTACTAGAACGGCCCGACGCCCAGCACCTCGGTCCAGTGCGTCATCGCCGCCTCGATGTCGCGCACGACATACCCGTTCTGGCAGACCTTCCCGAATATCCGGCTCACAGCGCCAATCCCTTCTCGCCGCGCAGCACCGCGTCGGCTTCCGCGGTGTACGCGCCGTCCGCCCCGTGCAGCACCAGTCCATGCAGCATCTGAAACGGCGCCCGTGACGCTTTCTTGACCTGCACGATCACCCGCTTCGCCGCCTCGCCCGCATGGGGATGCAGTGGATACACGCTGACCGCCGTCGCCGGCAGCGCCGCCAGCGCCTCACCCAGCCGATCGCTGCGCAGGATCGCGGTGAACGTGCCCCCCGGCGCCGTGCGCTTCACGCCCACTGTCAGCCACGCCTGCAGTTCGCCGGCTTCATCGTGCAATGCCCCAGCCCGCATCTCGTCCGGCGACACCTCGCCTCCCGCATGGAACGGCGGATTGCACATCACATGGGAATAGTCGCGCTTCATATCCGCCGGC
>DATAZJ010000106.1:0-21921 GCA_036272115.1 Rhodopila sp.
GGTGGAACTGGCCAACATCAAGGACGCGGCGCCGTATCTGGAGATGGGCGTGAAGCATTTCTGCATCGGCTGGGATGTCCGCGTTCTGCACGAATGGTGGCGGGTGAATGGCGAGGGCATGCGGGCGATGCTGGATGCCAATGGCGGTGGCGCCGCGGTGGCCCGCCCGAAGGAAACCGCCAGCAGCTACTAGACCGGGGGTGCGCCGGGGGCCGGCGATCGCGCTCGGGGTAACCGGCTGGATTCCGATACGCGGGCGTTCTGGATTTATCGTGGGATTTTGCCGTAACGATTTTCTCGGAAGAATCGGCTGATCAACGAATTCTGTAACGGCTTTGCTGGCTAACAGTGGCCGGCAATCGGTGTCGAGGATGGAAAGCAGCCGCAAGGCGCGCTAATTTATGCCGATGCGGCTCGTGTTCATCTATGGCCAGGTAGCCTCGGGAAAACTGACGATCGGGCGGGAACTCGCGGCGCTTACCGGTCTGCCGCTGTTTCACAATCATTTGGTCGTGGACGCGGTGGGCGCGGTCTTTCCGTTCGGATCCGAACCTTTTGTTCGTTTGCGCGAACGCCTTTGGCTGGAGGTCATCGCTGAAGCGGCGACCGCTGGCCGTTCAATCATCTTCACCTTCGCGCCTGAGTCGACAGTCGATGAAAGCTTTCCGGAGCGGGTGCGTGCCCTGGTGCGGAATCGTGGAGGAGAGGTCCTCTTCGTTCGATTGCTGGTCGCTCCCGACGAACAGGAGCGCCGCCTTATGGACCCCAGCCGCACCGCGTTCGGCAAGCTTCGGTCACCTGAATTGCTCCGGTGTTTAAGGGAAGATTTTGCGCGCTGCATGGCGGTGATGCCAGCGGCTGACGTGACGATCGACACGGGGACGCTTGAGCCACGCATTGCCGCAGGACAGATCGCCGACCTCATAACGCCTTAGGATCGCTGACCGTTTGCGTTTTCGCCGTTGATCAGACGTTGGGTAGAAGGCGTGGCTCTGGGCAGCTACGGCGCACGAATGGCTGGCCGGCGTTTCCTGGTTCGAATGCTGCCTGGCGGTCATCCATCCACCGCCGCCCAGCCGAAATCCAGCAGCGGTCTGGCGGCGGTGAAACGTTCGAGCAGGCGCGTCGGCAGGGAGGGGGCGAAGACGTCGGCGTCGGTCAGTGCATGCCTGACGATCAGGTTCCGGTGTTTCAGGAACGGCTCGATGGGCGTGTCTTTGGCGGCCTCGCAGCCGCGCGGCAGGCGTTTCGTGCCTTCCTCATCCGGTTCAAGCGGCATGCCCTTGGCGTCGAGTGCGCGCACCAGTTTCAGGAACCGATCGGGGGTGGCGATGATCTGCTGGCGCAACCGGTCGAGCATGGGTGGTTCGGGGTGCCAGAAGCCGGCGGCGACGAAGCAGCGGGCCGGCTCGATGTGGATGTAGAACAGGCCGGGGGCCAGTTTTGCGCCGGTCCGGCTCAGCGAGGCGCCGCAGTGGGTCTTGTACGGGCGTTTGTCCTTGGCGAAGCGCACATCGCGGTGGATGCGGAATACCGCTTTTGCCGGATCGCCGGTCAGCGGCAGCTTGCGGGCGGCCGCAAGTGTCAGCAGGTCGGCTATCAGGGCTATCATCGGGCCGCGCACGAGGGCCTCGTATTCCTCGCGGCGCGGCTTGAACCAGGCGGGATCGTTGTGGGCGGCGAGTTCACGCAGGAAGTCCAGCCCCTCGGTGGGGAAGCCGGCGAAGTTTATTGCCGCGGCTTCGGGCCTGGATACCACGTGGGCGCCGTCCTGCTATCCCGCGACCGTCACTTGGAAGCTTTCGATCACGGTGTTGGCCAGCAGCCTGCGTGCCATCTCCTCGGCTGCCGCCTTCGCCCGTTCGGGGTCGGTTTCGGACAGCTCGATTTCGAGGATCTTGCCGGCGCGGACGTCCTCGACGCCGGTGAATCCCAGGGTGCCCAGCGCGTGGGCGATCGCCTTGCCCTGGGGGTCGAGGACGCCGGTCTTCAGCATGACCGTGACGGTTGCCTTCACTGCATCAACTCCGGGCCTTTGAGGTCTCTTGTGCCGGCTTCCGGCAGGATGCCCAGGCGGCGGGCGACTTCCTGGTAGCCTTCCTCGACCTTGCCGAGGTCGCGGCGGAAGCGGTCCTTGTCCATTTTCTCGTTGGTCTTGCTGTCCCAGAGGCGGCAATTGTCGGGGCTGATTTCGTCGGCGAGGATGATCCGCATCTCCTCGTTTTCCCACAGGCGGCCGAATTCCAGCTTGAAATCGACCAGGGTGATGCCGACGCCCAGCAGCAGGCCGGACAGGAAATCGTTGATCCGCAGGGTCAGCGCGACGATGTCGTCGAGGTCGGCGGTGTTGGCCCAGCCGAAGCAGGTGATGTGTTCTTCACTCACCATCGGGTCGTTCAGGGCGTCATTCTTGTAGTAGTATTCGATGATGGAGCGGGGCAGGCGGGTGCCCTCGGCGATGCCGAGGCGGGTTGCCAGGCTGCCGGCGGCGACGTTGCGGACGACGACCTCCAGCGGGATGATCTCGACTTCGCGGATCAGTTGCTCGCGCATGTTCAGCCGGCGGACGAAGTGGGTGGGCACGCCGATATCGTGCAGGCGCATCATCAGATACTCACTGATGCGGTTGTTGAGCACGCCCTTGCCGGTGATGATGCCCTTCTTGGCGCCGTTGCCGGCGGTGGCGTCGTCCTTGAAATACTGCACCAGGGTGCCGGGTTCGGGACCCTCGAAGAGGATCTTGGCTTTGCCCTCATAGAGCTGTCGGCGGCGGGCCATCGCGAGGTTCCTTCGGTGGTCACCGCGTCGCGCTGCGGCGCGGTTGTCATGATCGTGCGGAGGCACGTTTGGCGTTTGTCGTGCGGAGGCACGTTTGGCGTTGATCGAGCGGGGGCTCGGGTATAGGCCGTGCGGCGGCGCGGGTATAGCAGCGGTGTCGCGGACGCAAAAGGCCGGGTTGCTACGGCGGTGTGACGGGCAGGAAGGCAGCCTGGTGCGGGGGGCCGGCGGCGAACAGCCATATCGGGTCGCCGGTGGCGGGAAGGGTCACAAAAGAGGAACTGACGGTGCCGAATCCGCCGCGGGGGGCCACGTTCAATTGTTCGGCCGGCCCGCCGCGCTGGTCCGACAGGATGGCCTTCCAGGTCTCCCAATTGGGGTCTGCCGCCTGGAAGCGGTGCAGATGGGTGGCAGTTCGTGGGCTCTCCATGTCGTTCGGATCGAGCGCGGTGACCATCGAAACCCCTTGCGGCAGGCGTTCGGCGCTGGGGTGGTCGTAGCCCAGGCCTCGCAAGAACCAGGCACCCGAGCGGTCGGCGAGGACCATGTTGAAGCCTCGCCATAGGCTGGCATCGAGGGTGGTGAGGGCGTCGGCGGCTTCAGTCGCCGTCGGATGTTCCAGGGCCATCAGCGGCAGGTCGCCTCGGCTGCGCTTGCCGATGGCGGGGCCCAGCGTGCCGGGCCGATTCAGCACGGTGGCGACGACGCCGTGGCGGTTGATGCCCATCCAGGTGCCGCCGCCTGTGCGGTCCCGGCCGGCGACGATCCCGGGGCGGTCGGGCCACCAGGCGGCGGGCGGGTCCCAGGGGCGGTCTATTCTTTCGTCGCGGTTGGCGGCGAGGAGGATCTGGTCGGGGCGGACAAGGACGACGACGGTACACATGCGGGGCAAGATGGCGTGCGTGGCGGGATATGACCAGTATCGCGCATAAGAGAAGCGCGACACGTCGCAGTTTTGTCCGGGTGGCCGATTCACGCGGGAAATCGCGGTCGCCTCGTGACTCGCGCTCTGCCGCGATCGGGCACGAGTGTCCCGAATCTGAAGTTCGCCACAGTGGGCGAACCTCAGATTCGAAACACTAGCTCTTTGTTTTCAGTGGCCTGCTGGTCCCAGAAGCCCGCCGCAAGATGCAGCGAACTTCTGGGGCAGGACACTAGGTCGGGGCCATGGCGCTGGGACCCGCGGCATTGCGGAGGATGGTCAGGCATCTGGTATCGGCTCGGCAGGCCGGGACCGTTGTCACCCCTTCTTCGCCCCCCAGAACACCGGGGCCGATCCTTTTACCAGGCCCGTCACGTTCGATCGCCACGCGGCATGCGGCAGGTACTGGCCCAGCGGAATGCTCGGCACCGAGGTGAAGGCGGCGGATTGGAACGCGATTTCCTGTTTGCGGCGTTCGGTGTCGTTCGGGGCGTCTATCCAGGCTTCGTAGGCTGCCTCCAGGGCCGGATCATCGGGCCAGCCGAACCAGGCTTTGGCGCCGTTGCTGCGCAGGGTGTTGGCCAGCAGGGGATCGACATATTCCGGGCCCGGCGCGCCGGCGGGGAACATCGACCAGCCGCCTTTGTCCAATGGCTCCTTCGAGGGGCGCCGCTGCACCACGGTGCCCCAGTCGGTCATCTGTTCGTCGACGTTCAGGCCGGCCTTGTGGAACGCGTCCACCACGACGGTGCTGAAGGCGTTGTACGCAAGCTGGTCGGTGGGGTGCAGGAAGACGATCTTCTCGCCGCCGTACTTGGCCGCGTCGAGCATCCGCTTCACCTCATCGATGCTGTGCCGCTTGCGGACGAAGTCCATGCCGGCGTCGTTGGCGGATTTGGATGTCGGCAGGAAGTAGCCCATGGGGGCGCGCCAGGTGGTGGGATCCTCGCCCATCGTTGCCAGCATGGCTTCCTTCTGGTCGACGGCGGCGAACATGGCGCGGCGGACGCCGACATTGCTGGTGGGTGCGTTCAGGTGATTGGGGCGCAGGATGGCGACCGTGCCGTAGAGGTCGAGCAGGCCGGTGGTGATGCCCGATTTGGCCTTCAGCATCGGGACCAGATCCGGTTGCGGCAGTTCGAGCCAGTCCACCTCACCGGCCGCCAGGGCGTTGGCGGCGGTGGCGCTGTCGGGGATGACGCGCCATTCGACGCGGTCCAGGAACACGTGGTGGCCGCCGGCGGTGTAGGAGGCGGGTTCGTTGCGGGGGACGTAGCGGTCGAATTTCGCGAAGGCGGCGGAACTGCCGGAGACGTATTCCTTCTCCAGGAAGCGGAACGGGCCGCTGCCGACGATCTCGGTCACCTGCTTGTACGGATCGGTGGCGGCCAGGCGAGCCGGCATCATCACCGGCTGGGGCTGCACCTTGGACAGGAAATGCGCCAGCAGCGGGAATGGCTTTCGCAATTGCCAGACCAGGGTGCGGTCGTCCGGTGCCCCGATGGTCTCGACGCGCAGGTTGATGGTGACGCCGACGGCATCGCGCTTCAGCCAGCGCTGCAGGCTGGCGAGACAGTCGCGGGCCAGCACCGGGGTGCCATCGTGCCACATCAGGCCTTCGCGCAGCTTCATCGTCCAGCGTTTGCCGTCGTTGTCGATGACGTGGCCTGCGACCATCTGCGGGCGCGGGACGAAGGCTTCGTCGCGGCCATACAGCGTGTCGTAGACCATCAGCGCGAAGTTGCGGGTGACCGTGGCGGTGGTCCAGACCGGGTCGAGGCTGGTAAGATTGGCCTGCGGCACGAAAATCAGTGGTTTCGTTCCGGCGGCGATGGATGGCCGGGCAAGTGTCGTTGCCGCCGCGGCGGTCAGGAATGTGCGTCGTTTCATCGTTTCCTCCGGTTCAGTCTGTGCTGAACTTTTTGTCGTTATCCCAACCCGCCGAAAGACTGACGTATTGGCGTCTCGCTGTCACGGTGAGCGCAGGCTTACCATCCACGCCTTCGGTCGAAAGAGCAAAAGGCGTGGATACAGCCATTCGTCGGCATGACGGGGTCGTCGCCGGCGGAGAGTCAGCCTCAATGCCGCGGGGTATTGGTCTTTCAGTAAAAGGAAGCATCACGAAGAAGGTTTCTTTCCTCGTGATGCCTGTATCCTTGCGATTGTCTTATCTGGTCAAAATCGGTGCGGTTGAACGCGACGTCCCCTATTCCGCCGCCTTTGCCAGATCGGTCGTCCGGGTCCGGGTGCGCAACGTCACGAACTCTTCCGCCGCCGTGGGATGAATGCCGATGGTGCGGTCGAAGTCCGCCTTGGTCGCGCCCATGACGACGGCGATGGCGATGCCCTGGATGATTTCGGCCGCATCCTCGCCCAGCATATGCGCGCCGACGACCTTCTGCGTCGCCTTGTCGACGACCAGCTTCATCGTCGTCTTGCGCGCCCGGCCCGACAGGTTGTGCCGCATCGGTGTGAAGCGGGTCACGTAGACATCCACCGGCCCCATGACGCTGGCCTGGTCTTCCGTCAGACCGACCGAGGCGACCGGCGGCGTGGTGAAGACAGCGGACGGAATATTCCGTAAGGAGATAGTTCTCGGGTGGCCGCCGAACAGCGAGTCCGCCAGCGCATGACCCTCGGCGGTCGCAACCGGGGTCAGGTTGATCCGATCCGTCACGTCGCCCATGGCATAGATATGCGGCTGCGTGGTCCGCAATTCATCGTCCACCTTGATCGCGTCTTTCGCGTTCAGTTCGACGCCGGCTGCCTCCAGGCCGAGCGCCTTGACGTTGGCCCGGCGGCCGGTGGCGAAAAAGACGAGGTCGGTGCTGAGTGTCCGCCCGTCACCCAGGGTCAGGACACGGCGGTCGCCGTCTGCCTCCACCTTCGCGGGCGTGGTGGTGGGGTGCAGGATGATGCCTTGCGCCAGCAGGGCTTCCTCCATCGACTCCCGGATATCCTGGTCGAACCCGCGCAATGGCAGCGGCTGGCGGTAGACCAGATGCACCTCGGCCCCGAGTGCGCGGAAGATGCCGGCGAATTCCACCGCGATGTAGCCGGATCCGACCATGACGACGTGTTTTGGCATGGTCTTCAGGTAGAATGCGTCGTCGGAGATGATACCGAGTTCGGCGCCGGGGATGTCGGGGCGTTCGGGGTAGCCGCCGGTGGCGATGACGATGTTCTCGGCGGTCACGCGTTTGCCGGCGACCTCGACGGTATGCGCATCGACCAGCACGGCGCGTCCGTCGAATATCGTGGCACCGGCGCCGGTGAGCAGCTTGCGGTAGATGCCTTCCAGCCGGGTGATCTCGCGGTCCTTGGCGGCGATCAGCCTGGCCCAGTCGTGCGGTCCCTTGGTGATGGTCCAGCCGAAGCCGGCGGCGTCCTCGGCCCAGCCGCCGTATTCGCCGGCCTGCACCAGCAGCTTCTTCGGCACGCAGCCGATGTTGACGCAGGTGCCGCCCCAGTGGCGTTCCTCGGCGATGCCGACGCGGGCGCCGTGGCCGGCGGATATGCGGGCGCAGCGAACGCCTGCCGAACCGCCGCCGATGACAAACAGGTCGAAGTCCATTTGGGCAGTCCTCTGTTGTTGGCCGCTAATGTGTGGCGTGGGCAATGATGGCGCAAGATTGGGTGCGCGGCGGGCTTGACGGACGGGAGGAAGCGGACTCGTCTTCTCGCCAATGCGCTATGGGGAGTGAACGGGATGCTGAACCGCCGAAGCCTGGGGCTGTCGCTGCTCGCCAGTCCATTCGTCAGCCGGAGGGTGCGGGCGGAGGATTCCGTTGTCCGCATCTCCAAGCAGTATGGTCTCGGCTACATGTCGATGATGGTCATGGAGCATGAGCACCTGGTGGAGCGTCATGCCGCCAAGGTGGGGCTGCCGGGTGTGCGGACCGAGTGGTCGGTGCTGGGCGGTCCGGGGCCGCAGATCGACGCGCTGCTGGCCGGGCAGGTCGGCTTCATCGGGCCGGGTTCGACCACGCTGGCGACGTTGTGGGACAAGACCGCGGGCACTGCGCGGGAGATCAAGGCGCTGTCGGCGTTGCAGTCGATGCCGTTTGTGCTGATGACCCGCAAGCCGGGGATCCATTCCATCACCGATCTGACGGAACACGACAAGATCGCGCTGCCTGGCGTCAAGATCACCGGCCATGCCCTGACGCTGGAGATGGCGGCGGCCAAGCAGTGGGGGTTTTCTTCGTACGACCGGCTGGACAGCCTGACCATCACCCTGGCGCATCCGGATGCGATGGCCGAGCTGCTGGGCGGCCGGTCGGAGATCGATTGTCATCTGGCGAGCTCGCCGTTCTATTACTACGAACAGGCTGCGCCGGGGGTGCATCGGGTGTTCAAATCGTATGACATCACCGGCGGCATGCATACGAACGGGGTCATGCTGACCTCGAAGGCGTATCACGATGCCAACCCGAAGGTGTGTGCGGCGGTGCTGGCGGCGCAGCAGGAGGCGAATGATTTCATTCGTGCCAATCCTCGGCAGGCGGCGGAGATCTATCTGGCGCTGACCGGCGACAAGCATGGCAGCGTCGAGCAGATGGCCGGCTGGGTGGCTGATCCGGATGTCGTTTATACGACTGTGCCCATGAAGGTCATGGATTTCGCTGTGTTCATGCACAAGGTCGGGCGGTTGAAGCGTCAGCCGGACAGTTGGAAGGACATGTTTTTCCCGGAAAGCCAGGGTGTGGAGGGAAGCTGATATGAAGATCACTCGGATCGAGGCTTTTCAGGTTGCCTGGGCGTCTTCTGACAAGCCATCGCAGCACAGTGCGTTTGTGCGGGTTCATACTGATGACGGGCTGGTGGGGCTGGGCGAGGCGTCGCCGATGCGGGGCGGGCGGGCCTCGCTGGGGATGGTCGTGCATGATATTGCGCCGATGCTGGTGGGGCGCGATCCATTGGATCATGCGGTGCTGCTGGATCAGGCGATGCACTCGCTGGTGAAACTGGGGCCGGAGGGCGCGCTGACCGGTGCGCTGGCGGCGTTGGATATCGCGTTGTGGGATCTGAAGGGAAAGCTGACCGGGTTGCCGATCTACAAGCTGATCGGTGGGGCGTGGAAGACGACGCTGCCGTTCTATGCCTCGATCGGTGGCAATGGGGATCGCGATGTCGATGCGGTGGTGCGGGGTGTCGAGGCCAGGTTGCGCGACAAGCCGGCGGCGGTGAAGATACGGTTCGATAACAATCGCACGACGTTGGATGCGGATATTCCCGGGGATATCGCCAAGGCTCGGGCGGTGCGCAAGCTGGTGGGGGATGGGTTTCCGTTGGCGTTCGATGCGAATAATTGTTACACAATCGGTGGTGCGGTGCGGGTCGGCCGAGCGTTGGAGGATTTGGGGTATTGGTGGTTCGAGGAACCGGTGCAGCACTACCATATTCGCGCGATGGGCGAGGTCGCCCGGAAGCTGGACATTACGGTTTCGGCGGGTGAGCAGACCTATACTCTGGCGGCGCTGGCGGACCTGATCGATGCTGGGGTGCGGATGGTGCAGCCGGATATCGTCAAGATGGGCGGGATTACGGGGCTGCTGCGCTGTGCCGCGCTGGCGCATGCGCATGGGGTGGAACTGGTGCCGCATCAGACTCAGCCGATGATCGGGCATATGGCGAATTTGCATGTGGTGGCGTCGCTGTTGCAGGGCGTCAAGCCGGCGGAGTGGAACGATCCGTCGACCCGGACGCATGCGGTGTTTGATAACCCGCCGATGCCGGTGGATGGGTTGTTTCAGTTGCCGACCGGACCGGGGCTTGGGCTGGTGGTGAACGAGGCGGCGTTGGCGGCTCGGCGGGTCGAGGTTTAGGGGGACGTCCGATTGTCTTGGTAGACAGGGCAGCCGTCGTTGCCGGGAAGCGCCCGATGCGTGGTTCGAGTTGGATCGATCGCAAAGAATTATAACGCAAATGAACGCAAATCAAAGCGTCCGAGGGAGCATCTGAGACTGACCGGCGCTCATTGCGTTCAGAATCCTTTGCTTGCGCCCCCGGATCGGCCGTCGTTCCGGGTGAGGACAGGCCAAAACGGTCTGGCCCGTCCACGCCAGACCGTAACGATGGAAACGAAATCCAACCTACGCGACGAACTCGGTCGAGAATTGCTTGTTGATCGCGGCGAACTTCTCGGGATCGAAGCCGCCTTCGGTTTGCATCTTGTCGACCGCCTGGAAGTAGTCGCCGTTGCTGCCGGGAATGGTCCATTCCAGCACCCGGCCCGGCGTGCTGGCGATGTTGGTGAAGGCATGCACCGTTCCGCGTGGAACGAAAACCAGGGTGTTGGGACCGATGGTGGATTCGACGCCGTTGACGGACAGTGAATAGGTGCCGTCGAGGACGTAGAAATATTCCTCACGGTCCTGGTGCAGATGCGGCGGGGGACCCTCACCGGGCGCGACGTCGGCGACGACCGCCGAGAACGTTCCGCCGGTGTGTTCGGCGCCCAGCATGATCTTCATATCGATGCCGAACGGGCGGATGGCGGTGGCCTGATCCAGGGAGGCGATGCGGGGCTGCATGGCGGTTGTCCTCGATTGCTGGTTGTTGTTGCGGCATATCAATGGCTGGCGGCGGCAGGGTTGTCGATCAGGTAGTCTCCGTAGGTCTGCCGCAGGGCGCGTTTGTTGAGCTTGCCGGTGGCGCCGTGCGGCAGCGAGTCGACCACCACCACGGCATCCGGCAGCCACCATTTCGCGACGGCGCCGTCGTACAGCTTCATCAGGTCGGCTGTATCGATCGTGTGGCCGTTCCGCGGGACGACCAGCAGCAGCGGGCGTTCCTGCCAGCGTTCGTGTCGCGCGTTGATGACCGCGGCCTCGGCGACGGCGGGGTGGGAGACGGCGATGTTCTCCAGCATGATCGAGCTGATCCATTCGCCGCCGGACTTGATCACGTCCTTGGAACGATCCACCAGTTCGACATGGCCGTCCGGATCGATGGTGGCGACGTCGCCGGTGGCGAACCAGCCGTCGTCGGCCGCCGCGTCCTCGGTGCCGCGGTAGAGGTATTCGCGACAGACCCAGGGGCCGCGGGTCAGCAGGTCGCCGAACGCGAGTCCGTCATGCGGCAGGGCGTTGCCGTCGGCATCGACGATCTTTATGTCGGCGCCGTAGATCGGACGGCCTTGCTTCAGGCGCAACCGTGTCGCGGCCTCGGTATCCAGGGCGGCGGTGGCGGGGATGGTGGCGTGATGGGTGACGATCGGACTGGTCTCGGTCATGCCCCAGGCCTGGTAGACGTCGACGCCATAGGCGCCGAAACCTTCGATCACGACGCGCGGACAGGCGGACCCGGCGACCATCAGGCGTTTCAGATGGGGCAGGGCGGCCCCGGATGAACGCAGCGCATCGAGCACGCCCAGCCAGATGGTGGGGACGCCGCCGGAGTAGGTGATGCGCTCCTCGTTCAGTGTTTTCAGCACGGTTGGGCCGTCCAGCCAGCGGCCCGGCAACACCAGGGCGGATCCGCTCATGGCCGCGGCGTAGGGCCAGGCCCAGGCGGTGGCATGGAACATCGATGTTGCGACGAAAATCCGGTCCATCGCGCGGAAGGCGTAGTTGTCAGCGGCGTTGGCGGCCAGCGCGTGCAGCACGGCGGAGCGGTGGCTGTAGAGAACGCCTTTCGGCCGCCCGGTGGTTCCGGAGGTGTAGCACAGCGCGCTGGCGGTGTTTTCGTCGAAGTCCGGCCAGTCGAATGTCTCGTCGGCCTGCGCCATCAGGTCTTCGTAGCAGTGCAGTGCCATGCCGGCGGGCAGCGTCAGGTCCGGCATCTCGGCCGGGTCGGCCAGCAGCACGACATGGCGGACACAGCCGGTCAGGCCGAGCGCGATATCGGCGATCAGGGGCACGAACGACAGATCGGCGAACAGGACGGAATCGCCGGCATGGGTGATGATGTAGCT
The DNA here is from genome assembly GCA_036272115.1 of Rhodopila sp. Classification (GTDB taxonomy): domain Bacteria; phylum Pseudomonadota; class Alphaproteobacteria; order Acetobacterales; family Acetobacteraceae; genus Rhodopila. Next base: position 11,619 of record DATAZJ010000106.1, read on the forward strand.
GATGTCGTCCTGGGCCAGGCGCGGATTCACCGTGTGGCAGACGGCACCCATGCCGGAAATCGCCCAGTAAAGCTCCAGATGGCGGTAGCCGTTCCAGGCCATGGTGGCGACGCGGTCGCCGAGGGTCACGCCGAGGCGGGTCAGCACGTTGGCGAGCTGGCGGGATCGCCGCTCGATGGTGGCGTAGTCGGTGCGGTGCATCTGGGTTTCGCCGATGCGGGAGACGATGTCGGCACGGGGATGCCAGCGGGCAGCGTGCTGGATGATCGAGGACAGAAGCAGGTTCTTCTGCTGCATGAGACCAAGCATCGTGTCGCTCCCTGAAGCGGCTTACTTCTTATAACGGCAATTGTTGCACGGCTGGGCATGGCAGCGGAAGGCGGCGTCTTTGGCCTCGGACGATCATGGGCTATGGTTCGGCCGTTCCCCATGAGCGGTGTCGTCGAGTATGCAATCCGTCAACATCCTTAGTCTGACCCGCCTCGACGCCGTGGACCGGGCGAAGATCCAGGCTGTCGATCCGGCGGTGCGGCTGATCGATGCCGGCGGATGGTTTGACGGTGAGTATCGCGAGACCTGGCCGGCTTTCACCGTGGACCGCTATTTGCCGCCGAATACCGCTGGCCGGGGGACTCGGGAGGAACGCGACGGGCTGCTGGGCGAAGCGGACATCGTGCTTGGCAGTTGGCCGTTCCCGCTCGATCTGCGGGCGCGGGCGCCGCGGTTGAAATGGCTGCATCAACGCCCGGCGGGTGCGAGCAACCTGCTGCGGGGCGATCTGTGGGGCAGCGACGTGGTGGTGACGACGTCGCGGGGGGCGGCCAACGCGCTGGCGATCGCGGAATGTGCGGTGGCGGGGATGGGGCATATCGCCAAGGGCCTGCACCGCGCGGCGCTGGACCGGGCAGCGGGAACGTTCAACGCGCGGGCTTACCGGCCGCTGATGCTGGACGGCAAGACCGCGTGCATCGTCGGCGCCGGAGGCATCGGCGCGCAGGTCGGACGGCTGTGCGCCGCGCTGGGCATGCGGGTGGTGGGCACGCGTCGCCGCCCGCCGCCGGGGCCGTTGCCGGCGGGATTTTCCTTTGTCGGCGGCGCGGCGGACCTCGATCGGCTGCTGCCGGACAGTGATGTCGTGGTGATCTGCTGCCAGTGGACGCCGGAAACGGACCGGCTGTTCAACAAGGATCGCTTCGCCGCGATGAGGCCAGGCAGCATCCTGGTCAATGTTGCTCGGGGCGAGATCATCGATGAGGACGCGCTGACCGATGCGCTGGCCCGCGATCATCTGCGCGGCGCGGCGCTGGACGTGTATGTCGGGGAGTTCGAGCGGCCGCCGGTCGCCGCGCTGTGGTCCGATCCGCGTGTGCTGATCACACCGCATATCTCCGGCGCCAGCGATGAGGACCGGCACGGCGGCACCGATCTGTTCTGTGAGAACCTGCGCGCCTGGATCGACGGCCAGCCGATGCGGAACGTGATCGACTGGGAACTCGGGTATTAGCGCGGCCGGACGCCGGAGGCGCCGGTCAGACGCTGATTTTCGTTGGGTCGGTGTTCGCCCCGCACAGCACGACCCCGACGCGAGCGCCGGCGGGTGGAGCGAAACGCTTCGATAACAGGGCGGCCAGCGCGGTTGCTCCGCCGGGTTCGGCGACCAGGCGGAATTGGTCCCATAACAGGCGTTGCGCTGCCAGGATGGCGTCGTCCGATACCAGCACCGCCTGACCGACGAAGCGCTGGGCGATGGGGAACATCAGGGCGCCGACCCGGCGTGCGCCCAGGCTGTCGGCGGCCAGCCCACCGACCGGTGCATCCACAGGCTTGCCCGAACGCAGGGCGTCGTGAAGGGCGGGGCAGCCTTCCGGCTCGACACTGATGATCGTGGCGCTGCCGGCGTACCAGGCAGCGACCCCGCCGATCAGCCCGCCGCCGCCGGTCGCGACGAGGATGTGGGTCAGGTCGGGGGCGTCCTGCTCGAATTCCCGGCCGACGGTTCCCTGGCCGGCCAGCACGTCGGCGTGGTCGTAGGCGTGGACTTCCAGCGCCCCGGTCTCGGCCTGGCGCAGGCGTGAGGCGACGAGCGCCTCGGCATAGGTGTCGCCGCCCTGCACCACGCGGGCGCCATAGCTGGCGATGCGAGCCACCTTGGCCGCGGGTGTGACGGCTGGAACGAAAATCTCCGCGCTCAGGCCCAGGCTGTGTGCGGCGTAGGCGACGGCCGCGCCGTGATTGCCGCCGGATGCGGCGATGACGCCGCCGGTTGGACGGTCTGCCGACAGCAGCCGGTTGAACGCGCCGCGCGGCTTGAAGCTGCCGGCATGTTGCAAAAGTTCCAACTTAAACATGATGGGCGAGAGGTCGCCGATGGTTACTCGCATTACGGGTGTATGTCGGACATACGGTGATATGCGCGATGCGGCGGCAGAAATTGATTTTCGATCAGTCATGATCGTTCGAAGCTGCCATGGGTGAAATTTTCAGACAAGCTGCTTCCTTTTCACGAACGATGCGATCAGACTGCGCGCATGCACAGCCCACGGCGTATGCACGGAAGCTGCGTAGCAAGAGATGGAGACGCGGTTCTGATGGTTGGGCCATCGGGATCCGGTAAATCCGATCTTGCCCTGAGACTTCTCTCACGCGGCTTCGAACTGGTGGCGGATGATCAGGTTGACATCGCGGACGGCGTCGCGTCTTGCCCCGTCCAATTGGCCGGTCTTCTGGAAGTTCGCGGGGTCGGCATTGTTCGCCTGCCCTGGCGGCCGCAGGCACGACTCGCCTTGATGGTGGATCTGCAGGTGCGCGCCGATCGGCTGCCGGTGCCGACCCGGCATGCGGAACTCGGGCTGCCCGTGGTGTGCATCGATGCCGGCGCCGCGTCCGCGGTGGACAAGGTCGTTGTTGCGCTGGATTGCGCGCTCGGGCGGGTCAACCAGGTGGCGGGGGCGTTCGTCGCATGAGCGCTTTGGCCGTCGTCATCGTCACCGGCCTGTCCGGCGGCGGCAAGGCCTCGATCCTGCGCGCGCTGGAGGATGTCGGCTATGAAGCGGTCGATAACCCGCCGCTGACGATGCTGGAGGAGATGATTGCGCGCGGCGACCGGAAGCTGGCGGTGGGAATCGACGCCCGCACCCGCGGTTTCGACGCCGACGACGTGCTGGAGGCGATTGGCCGCCTGCGGACCAATCCCGGCCTGCGAATCCAGTTGGTCTATGCCTGGGCGGACGACAGCAGCCTGCTGCGCCGCTTCACTGAAACCCGCCGCCGCCATCCGCTGGCGCCGCAAGGCCGGGTTGCCGACGGCATTGCGGCGGAAATCCTGGCGACCGAACCGCTGCGGGCACATGCCGACCTGGTGGTGGACACGTCGGACCTGCCGATCGCCAAGCTGCGCCGCCTGGTGGAGCGGCATTTCGGTGCCGGCACCGATCAGGCGCGGATGGCGGTGTCCCTGGTGTCCTTCGCCTATCCCAAGGGCCTGCCGCGGGAAGCGGATCTGGTATTCGATGCACGCTTCCTCCGGAACCCGCATTACGACCCCATATTGCGGCCCAAGACGGGAATGGATCGCGACGTCGCTGCCTACATCGAGGCCGATCCGGATTTCGCGTCGTATTTTTCTTTGCTGACGAAACTTGTCGATCTTGCCTTGCCGCGGTTCGTGCAAGAGGGCAAGAGATATGCTACGATCACAATTGGGTGTACGGGTGGACGGCACAGATCCGTCCATCTGATTGAAAAAATGGCAAAACATCTAACTTCACCCGCTGCGACGAAGGTGTCCGATCGGAACGACGACCCGAATTGGCAGGTATTCGTCACCCATCGGGAACTGGCAGGGGAGGGAGATGGAGACGCGTTTCTGTCGGATCGCCCGGTTGCGCACCAGGATGAATCCGTACTAGATAGAATTGCGCAGGGTTTGTCAGTTCAGGCGTAGGAGGCCTGATACATTACGATGGGCACATCGAACGCTTATGGATTGGCTCGCCCGCTCACGCTCCGGTCAGTTCGGCTGACCGTGCATCGGGAGTCCATGGTCCGCTCATGATCGGTATGATCCTGGTGACGCATGGGCATCTGGCGGACGAGTTGCGCCTGGCCATGGAACACGTGGTCGGTGCCCAGCGAAACGTCGACACGGTCTGTATCGGGCCGGAGGACGACATGGAAAATCGCCGAGCCGAGATCGAGGCGTGTATCGGGCGGTGCGACACCGGTGACGGGGTCGTGCTGCTGACCGACATGTTTGGCGGCACGCCCTGCAACCTCGCCATCTCCATGATGGAGAAGAAGGGGGTGGAGGTGATTGCCGGCGTGAACCTGCCGATGCTGGTCAAGCTGGCAAAGGTCCGGTCAAAGCAGCCGCTGGCCGATGCCGTCACGTGTGCCGAAGACGCCGGGCGAAAGTACATCGCCGCCGCATCGCATATCCTGCACGGCTGCAAGGTGAACGGATCCTGTGGATGAGCGATCCGCCGAGGACGAGTGAGCAACCGGTCCTCTCGCGTATCGTCACCATCTGCAACAAGCGCGGCCTGCATGCCAGGGCGGCCGCGCGGTTTGTTACCCTCGCTGAGCAATTTGGTGCTTCGGTGGATGTGTTGCGGGACGGACAGGTCATTTCCGCGCGTTCCATCATGGGGCTGATGATGCTGGGTGCCGGTCGGGGCGCCGAAATCGAGTTGCGTGCCGAAGGCTGGGATGCCAAGGAGGCGCTGGACGCCCTGGCAACCCTGGTCGAGGCCGGCTTCGATGAACAGGATTGATCCGCCACCTCAGCAACATCAGCGACTGGCCCGTACCGCCCTCGCTGTCCCCCCGGCACGTGCGGAGCAGTTGTTTCAGGGGATAGCGGTATCGGCGGGCACGGCGATCGGGCCGGTGTTCGGGACGACCGAACCGGAAGCCGTCATCACCAGGCAGAAAATCCAGGCGTCCGACATCGGTGCCGAACGGTCGCGGCTGGAGGCGGCGATTGCGCAGTCCCGCAAGCAGTTGGGAAAGCTGCGCGCCCGGCTGGCCGTGTTGCCGGAGGAGAGCCAGAGCGAAATCGCGCCGCTGATCGAGGCCTATATCCGCATGCTGGGGCCGTCCCGGCTGGTGCGCGGGGTCAGGCAGCGGATCGAGGAAACCTTGCTGTCGGCCGAAGCCGCCGTCATGACCGAGGCCGAGGTGATCGCCGAGGCGATCATGGCACAGGCGGAACCCGGCCTGTCGGCAGAGGATCTGGCTGGACTGCGCCGGCGCGCGGACGAAATCGGCGAAATCGCCCGGCGGTTGGTGCGCAATTTGACGCGGTCGCCGTTCCGTAGCTTCGCTGGGCTGCCGGAGGGTTCGATCCTGGTGGCCGAGAGCTTGCGCCCGGCGGATGCGGCACTGCTCGATCCGTCGCGGCTGGCGGGCGTGGTGACCGAGGAAGGTGGTGCTGATGGCCATACCGCGGTGATGCTGCGGGCGCTGGGTGTGCCGGCGGTGCTGGGGGCGGCCGGTCTGGCGCATGCGATGAAGCCGGGCGACGTCGCTGTGGTGGATGGTAGCACCGGAGTCGTGGTGTTGAATCCCTCGGCCGCGGCGATGACCAATGCCAAGCGGGCGGTGACGGCGTTCGCGCGGGAGCGGCAGCGCTATGCGCGGCTGCGGCGGTTGCCGGCGGTGACTCAGGACGGCGTGTCGGTCGAATTGCAGGCCAACCTGGAATTGCCGGTCGAACTGCCATTGATCGTGCAGTCCGGCGCGCTGGGAATTGGTCTGCTGCGGACTGAGTTTCTGTTCATGAACCGGGAGACCATTCCCGACGAGGCCACCCAGACCGAAAGTTATCGCAGCATCGTCGAGGCGATGCATGGCGATCCGGTCACCATGCGTGTGCTGGACTGGGGCGGTGAAAAGGAGATCGAGGCGCTGACCCTGGCCGGCGTGGTGCCGGAGATCGCCGATACCAATCCGGCGCTGGGGCTGCGCGGCATCAGGCTGCTGTTGCGCCGGCCGGAACTGCTGGAAATGCAGTTGGCCGCGATCCTGCGTGCCTCGGCGGCCGGGCCGGTGCGGGTGCTGTTGCCGATGGTCACCACCGTCGGCGAAGTCCGAGCGGCACGGGAGATTTATGAACGGGTCGCTCGGCGGTTGCGGCGGCGCGGCGATCGGATTCCGGACAAGCTGCCGCCCCTGGGGATCATGATCGAAACGCCCGGTGCCGCGTTGTCGGCCGATGCGCTGGCGCTGGAGGCGGACTTCTTCGCCATCGGCACCAACGACCTGACCGCCTATACCCTGGCGGTGGATCGGAGCGAGAGCGCGGTGGCCGAACTTTACGACCCGATGCATCCGGCGGTCCTGCGGCTGATCCAGTTCGCGACCGAGGCGGCGCTGCGCATGCGCATGCCAGTGTCGATCTGCGGCGAACTGGCGGCGGACCCAAGGCTGACGCCGCTGTTGCTGGGGTTGGGCGTGCGGTCGCTGAGCATGAATGCCTCGGCCGTGCCGAAGGTGAAGCAGGCGATACGGTCGGTGGAGATCGATGCCTGCGTCCGGTTTGCCCGGCGGGTGATGGAGCAGGGGGACTCGGAACGGATACGGGTGATGGTGGAGGGGTTTGGCCGGACGGACGCGCCGGCGCCGCCCTCTTGATCCCCTGTGCCTGAAGGGTGACGATGTTCCCCGCATAGAATTTATCGCGTGATCCACGCCTTCCGGCCTTCGGCGATCACGCTCAAAACGGGGGAAACGCATATGCCACGCCTTGAAGGCAAGGTCGCTGTCATCACCGGCGCGGGGACCGGGATCGGACGTGCAACTGCCCGGTTGTTCGCTGCCGAAGGGGCTCGCGTGGTCGTTGCCGAACTCAATGCCGCGGCCGGCGAGCAGACCGCGCAACTGATCGTCCAGCAAGGTGGGCAGGCGATCGCCATCACCACCGACGTCACCGAACCCGACAGCATCCAGGCCACGATCGACAAGGCGGTGCAGCATTATGGCGGGCTGCATGTGCTGCACAACAACGCCGGCGGGTCGACCGCGCGCGACAGCGATGTGACCAATGCGCCGCTGGAAGAGTTCTGGCGGGTGATGAAGCTGGATCTGTTCGGCACGTTCCTAGGCTGCCGCTTCGGTGTTCCGGCGATTATTCGGTCCGGTGGCGGATCGGTGATAAACATGTCGTCGAACGTTGCGCTGATGGGCGTTCCGGGGCGCGATTGCTACACCGCGGCCAAGGGTGGCGTGGCGGCGATGACCCGATCCATGGCGGTCGAATTCGCGCCGAAAGTCCGCGTCAACGCGATCGCGCCGTCCGCCACGATGACTGATCGGGTGCGGCAACTCGTGGCCGGCAACGCGGCGTTGGGCAAGCTGGCGGAGTCGCATCTGGTTGGTCTGATCGAGCCGGAGGACATCGCGTCCATGGCGCTGTTCCTGGCGTCGGACGAGTCGCGCAAGGTGACGGGACATATCTATCCCGTGGACAGCGGCGTGATCATTTCCTGAACAGCGGAGTCGCAACGATGAAGATCAAGCGCGTGGAACATATCGCTATCGCCGTCGATTCGATGAAGCAATCGCTGGACCTGATGCGCGATACGTTCGGTCTGGACCTGGAATATGAGGAGCAGATCGGTCAGACCAGGTTGGCGATGCTGCCGGTCGGGCAATCGTACATTGAACTGTTGGAGGGGCAGGGGCCGGAGTCCGGCGTGTCGAAATGGATCGCTGAAAAGGGTACCGGCCTTTTCCATATTTGTTTCGAGGTCGATGATATCGAAGGGGCCATCGCCGAACTGAAGGCGAAGAACGTCAAGCTGCAGAGCGAGACGTGGCGGACGGGACATGGTGGGTCGAAGATCATTTTTCTCGATCCGTCCGCCACCGGGAATGTGGTGATCGAACTGGCTGAACTCGCGGCGGGACATTAGGCCATGGCGGGGTTCGTTCATCCGGAGTTCCTGGTCGAGACGGATTGGCTCGCCCAGCATCTTGCCGATGTGGTCTTGCTGGATTGCACGGTGCATCTGATTCCCGATCCGAAGATCACCTATGTCGTCAAGCCGGCGAGGGAGGATTTCGAGCGCGGCCATATTCCCGGCGCACAGTTTTGCGATGTGTCCAGGGACGTATCGGATACGACGCAGAAATTCAATTTCATGCGGCAGAAGCCGGATGATTTCGCTGCTGCGATGCGTCGTTTCGGGATTGGCAATGGGACTCGCGTGATTGCCTACAGCACCGGCAATCCGTGGTGGGCGACGCGGGTCTGGTGGCTGTTGCGTGAGTTCGGGCATGACAATGCGGCGGTCCTGAACGGTGGCTGGCAGAAATGGACGGCGGAGGCCCGGCCGGTCGAGACCGGCGCCGGTGTTGCCCGGCCGCCGGGGGACTTCGTCGTTCGTGAAGTGCGCAACCTGATGGTTGGCAAGGACGAGGTGAAGGCGGCCATCGGCGATGCCGGCATCTGCACTTTGAACGCGCTGGCGCCGGCGCAGCACAGTGGGTCCGGCGGCAACAGCTATGGCCGTGCGGGGCATATTGCCGGGAGTGTCAATGTGCCGGCGGCGCATCTGCTCGATCCGGCAACGAATGCGTTCCTGCCGGCGGCTGAGCTTCGTCGTCGGCTGGGCGCGGTGGATGCGCTGGAACGGCCGGTCATCGCTTATTGCGGTGGCGGTATCGCGGCCAGCGCCGATGCGATGATCCTGACGATGCTGGGGCATCGTAACGTCAGGATTTATGACGCGTCGTTGTCGGAGTGGGCGAAGGACGAGAATCTGCCGATGGAGACAGGCTGAACGGCCGTTCTTGTCGTGCCGATGTTCGGGTCGGGTTCGGGGTTGGGATTCGGTCGGCGTCCGAGCTTTGCGGTGCCTGGTTGGGCAAAGGCGTGGATGGCAGGCCTTCGCCTGCCATGACGGTGGGGTGCTTTCCATGGCGATGGGGCACCGGCGATGACGCGTGGGTGCTGTCCGTGGCGATTGGGCATCGGCGATGACGAGTGGGGTGCTGTCCATGGCGATGGGGCACCGGCGATGACGAGTGGGGTGCTGTCCATGGCGATGGGGTATCGGCGATGACGATTGGGGTGCTGTCCATGGCGATGGGGCGTCGGCGATGACGATTGGGGTGCTGTCCATGGCGATGGGGTATCGGCGATGACGATGGGGCGTCGTCCATGGTGATTGGGACACCGGCGAAGACGATGGATATCGGCCAATTCGATAACAGGAGGAAACGACAATGCGGTTGAAGGACAAAATCGGCATCGTTACGGCCGCAGGGTCCGGAATGGGTCGGGCGGGGGCGGTTCGTTTCGCGGCTGAGGGCGCATCGGTCGCGGTGGTGGATTTGGACAAGGATGCCACCGATGCCGTGGTGCGGCAGATCAGCGCTGCCGGCGGCAAGGCGATCGGGTTGTCCGGCGACCTGACCAGCGACGATTTCGCCCGCGATATCGTGCGGCAGACGGTGAAGCAATTCGGTGGCCTTGATTTCGTCTGGAACCATGTCGGAACACCGGGCCCGGCATCGATCGAAGGCCTGGACTGGAAGGACTTCGACTTCGCGATGAACCTGAATGTCCGTTCGGTACTTGTTACGACTGAGGCGGCGCTGCCGGAACTGCGTGCTCGCGGTGGCGGGTCGGTATTGTTCACCGCTTCGACCTCGGGCCTGCAGGGCTCGCCGTATAGTCCGGTGTATAACGTCGCCAAGTTCGGTGTCGTCGGGCTGGTCAAGGGGCTGGCCAAACGCTACGGGCACGAAAACATCCGGGTCAACGCTGTGTGCCCGGGGACCACGGATACGCCGATGCTGCGGGTGTTCGTTGCTCGGCCGGACAGTCAGTTGCCACCGGGGGAAACGCCGGAAACGCTGGTGACCAAGCGGGGCGGCCTCAATCCGATGCGCCGGGTGGCGCAGCCGGAGGAGATCGCCAACGCGGCCCTGTTTCTGTTGTCCGACGAGGCCTCGTTCGTCAACGGCGTGGCGCTGCCGGTGGATGGCGGTTCGACAGCCTGAGGTGGTGGCCGCAGGTCGGGTGGCGTCAATCACACGGTAATGCCAGGCGGCACAGAATTTGACGGTTCGGCGCCGACCGCTCGCAGTCATGGCAGCTGACGGATCGGCCTCCACGCCTGATTTGCTGAAGCAGAAGGCGTGGATGGCGGGCCTGCGCCCGCCATGAGTGCGTCCGTGAGGACGCTTTGTCAGCACGGTGGAAGTCCGTGTCTGGGTTGGTCGCAGCCCAGAAATTGAAGGTAACTGCGTCGCCGCGAGGCGGGGTTGAGAGCAACCGGAGGTGAACCGGCAGTCC
>DATAZJ010000107.1:0-1687 GCA_036272115.1 Rhodopila sp.
ATGCCGTGGCCACGGATTTTCTCGCTGCCGTAGCGTGCCATCAGCCCGACGATCAGCGCGCCGGCCACCGGCACCCCCACCGCGAACAGGCCCAGCGGCGATTGACCCAGATCCAGGGTGGCGACGGTGAACCGTCCGAAATACGCGACGTTGGTGCATAGCTTGATCAGGTTCAGCAGTACGATGCCGGCCGCCACGCCGCCGGTGCCGACGACCACGGCGATCGCCGAGATCACCAGGACCCGCGGATCGGTCGTGAAATCCCCCAGATGGCGTATTCGATCGCCCAGGGCGTGGTTGGTTGCGGCAGCGGTCGCCGCCAGTGGCGTTGGGAGCTTTTTCACGTTGACTTCCGTCTGTCGGAGAGGTGGACCTGATGGCGTGCTGCAAAATATATCGCATCACGATGTTTAATCCGCAAGCCTGGGAGCGTCCCCCATGACCAGCACCGACCCCGCGCCGCCCCGCGCGTCATCCATCCGGCCCGACCGGCCGGATTACCGGATGCTGTCGGATTTTCGTTACGTGATCCGCCAATTTCTGAAATTCAGCCAGGATGCCGCATCGGGTCATGGCCTGACGTCACGCCAGCATCAGGCCTTGCTGGCGATCAAGGGCTTTCCCGGCGACAGCCCGCCCACCATCGGCGAACTGGCCGAACGCCTCGCCATCCAGCATCACAGCACGGTGGAACTGGTGGACCGACTGGTGGAGGCGCAACTGATCGTGCGGACGCACGACCCCGAAGACCGCCGCCGCGTCCTGCTGGACCTGACCGACGCCGCCGAGGACCACCTGGCGCGATTATCGGCGATTCATCTGGAGGAATTGCACCGGTTGCGCCCGACGCTACAGCGCATCCTGGACCAGGTCGGCGAATGGTCGGAGGATGGAGATCGGACCTGACAGGGGTTTCGCGGCGCCCCCTACCCCGGCGGAAACACCGCTCGGCATATCCGGGCATGCACGCCTTGGCGTCCGTCCACCACCTGGGTCACACCGAAATCGGCGGCGACACTCATCAGCGAATACGCGTCGTCTCGGCTCAATCCCCGGTGCTCGGTCAGCAGCCGAAGCATCTCCAGGCTGGCGTTCCGCATTGCCTGATTGAGGTCCTCATCGAAGCCGTGGGTCATCCAGCATTCCGGTGTCTGCAACAGCGGCGATGGGAAACTGAAATCGCGGCGCAGGAACAACTGGAACGTGACGTCGAGCGATGCCTCGATCGCCGTCCCGCTGATTTCGCCGTCGCCTTGCGAGATATGCGGGTCACCCACCGAGAACAGCGCGCCATCGACCTGCACGGGGTAGAACATCGTGGCGCCGGCGCCGATCCGCCAGTTGTCGATGTTGCCGCCATGCGCGCCCGGCGGGATCGTGCTGACCCGCCCCTTGGCGTCGGGTGCCACACCGGCGGTGCCGAGATGCGGGCGCACCGGCACCCGCACGCCTGCCAGCGCCGGCTGGCGGCAGCAATCGCGTTCCTGCGTAACGGTGCCGGGGACGAGATATTTGCCGGGGAAATCGTACGCGAACACGGCTGACGCGGTCTGTGTCGCTTCGTCCAGGCGATAGATGGTCACACGTTCTTTCTCGCCGAATTCCTTGTAGAGATGGCCCCAGTTGGCGGCGAGATTGGAACCGTAGCGCAGCCGCGGAGTCATTTGCAGGTAGCGCACCTCCAGCA
>DATAZJ010000108.1:0-4654 GCA_036272115.1 Rhodopila sp.
TGCCATCCGTCCGCCCACGGGCGATCCGCGCGACCCCGACGATGACGCTTTTCCGTGGCACCACACCATGGCTCATGCCAGGAAGGCCGTGATGATATCCCGATAGATCCGCGCCAGTTCACGCAATTCAGCCACCGGCACGCACTCATCGGTCTGGTGCATCGTCGCGCCGACCAGCCCGAACTCGGCGACCGGACAGTAGTTCGCGATGAAGCGCGCATCGGACGTGCCGCCGCCGGTATCCAGTTTCGGATCGACGCCGGTCGCGCCCTTAATCGCGCCGCGGAGGATATCGACCAGCGGACCCGGCTTGGTCACGAACGACTCGCCGCTGATCGACGATTCCAGGTCGAACCTTTCGGCGTACCGCGACAACGTCGCCCGCACCCAGGCCGTCAACGACGCGCCACTGTGCCCATCGTTGAACCGGATGTTCAACGCCGCCCGCACCGAGGCCGGCACGACATTTGTCGCGCCATTGCCAACATCGATGCTGGTGACCTGCAGCGTCGATGGCTCGAACCAGTCGGTGCCGGCATCCACCGGCGCCGACGTCAACGCGTCCAAAGCCCGGATCAACCGATGGATCGGATTGTCGGCACGATGGGGATAGGCGACGTGGCCCTGCGTGCCATGCACCTCGATCTTCATGTTGACGCTGCCGCGCCGGCCGATCTTGACCATGTCGCCCAGCTTCGCCGGACAGGTCGGCTCTCCGACCAGGCAGAAATCCGGCACCTGATCGTTCGCCCGCATCCACTCCAGCACTTTCACCGTGCCGTCGGTGGCAGGGCCTTCCTCATCCCCCGTGATCAGGAAGCTGATCGAACCCTTGCGCGCCCCGCTTTCCAGATCACCGTTTTCCAGAAACTGGGCGACGCCGGAGACGAATGCCGCGATCGCCCCCTTCATGTCGCAGGCACCACGGCCATACAGCACGCCGTTGCGCACCTCGCCGCCGAACGGATCGGACCGCCAGTTCGCCGCACCCACCGGCACCACATCGGTATGGCCGGCGAAGCAGATATGCGGCCCCTCGGTTCCCAACCGGGCGAAAATATTCTCGATTTCGCCGTAACGCAGCCGATGAACGCTGAACCCCAGGCTGCCCAGCATATCAGCCAGAGCCCCTTGCGCCCCGGCATCGGCAGGCGTCACCGAGGCGCACCGGATCAGCGCCTGCGCCAACGGCAGAGGATCGGTGAACCCCGCGGCCGAACCTGAACCGGTCATCAGTCGCGCAACAGCTCGTTGATCGAGGTTTTGGCCCGCGTCTGCGCATCGACGATCTTCACGATGACCGCGCAATACAGCGACGGCCCCGGCGACCCGTCCGGCAACGGCTTGCCGGCCAGGGAACCCGGAACGACCACCGAGTAGGCCGGCACCCGCCCCATGAAGATCTCACCCGTGGCGCGATCGATGATCTTGGTAGAGGCGCCGATGAACACCCCCATCGACAGCACGCTGCCACGTTCCACGACCACGCCCTCGGCGACTTCCGACCGAGCGCCGACGAAGCAATCGTCCTCGATGATCACCGGGTTGGCCTGCAGCGGCTCCAGCACGCCGCCGATCCCGACGCCGCCGGACAAGTGGCAGTTGGCACCGATCTGCGCGCAACTTCCCACCGTCGCCCAGGTATCGACCATGGTGTTGTTGCCGACCCGAGCGCCGACATTGACGAAACTCGGCATCAGCACGGCCCCTGGCGCGATAAACGCCGACCGCCGCACCACCGCACCCGGAACCGCTCGGAATCCGGCCTCCTTGAAGCGATTCTCGCCCCAACCGGCGAACTTCATCGGCACCTTGTCCCACACCGGCGCGCCGCCCGGGCCTTCCATCGGCGTCGAATCGGTCAGGCGGAACGACATCAGCACCGCCTTCTTCAGCCATTGATTGACCTGCCAGCCCGCGTCGCCCTTCTCGGCGACCCGCACCTGCCCATTGTCCAGCGCGTCCAAGGCGGCTTCAACCGCATCGCGCGCCGCACCCTTCGTGGCGGATGACAGGGTCTCCCGACGTTCCCAAAGGTCCTCGATCGGTTGCTGCAGGGTGTGCTGAGACATCGCTTTGCGGTTTTCCTGGTTTGGAGCGGCCGGACGATGCGTTCGGCACCCCGTCCTGTCAACGCGCAATGGCACCGGTCAGCGGCGAACCGCCTTCAACCCCACGACCATTCGTGAGAAATGACGAAAATTCGGTCGCTTAGCGCCTTTTCCGTTCACGAACCTGCAGGGACGCGCTAGAATCGGCCCACGAACCCCGGAGTATGCGATGTCATTCGGCCGAGAATTGAAGCGACGGACCAGGCTGATGATCGCGCCGGCCATTTTCCTGGCGATCACCGGCTACTTCGGCTGGAACGCGACCCAGGGACAGCACGGCCTGGTCGCCTACGCCCAGCGGCAGGTACTGCTGAAGCAGGTGCTGGCCGACAAGGACGCCGCGCAAATCGAACGGAACGGCTGGGAAATCCGCGTGTCCGGCCTGCGCGCCAGCCATCTCGACCCCGACACGCTGGATGAGCGCGCCCGCGCGATGCTCAATTTGGCGGATCCGAGCGAGGTGATCGTCAAACTGAGCCCGCAGGATAAGATGTTCTAGCAGCCTGCTGGTCCCAGAAGCCCGCCGCGAGGGGCGGCGAGCCCAGGGTCGGCACGTTATCGGTTCATCATCACCGGCAGCCGCCCGTTTTCCAGCACATGCCGTGTCACGCCACCCAAAATGAGCTGCCGCAGCCGAGAATGCGAATAGGCGCCCATCGACAGCAGATCGCAGCCGAAATCGCCCGCCGCGGCCAACAATCCCGCCCCGACCGACCCGCCGACCGCTTTGAACGTAATGATCTCGGCATGCACCCCATGCAGCGCCAGATAGGCGGCGAGGTCAGGCGACGCCGGCCCCCGCCGCTGGTAGCCATCGGCCGACAGGATGGCGACGCCCTCGGCACGCTTCATCCAGGGCATCGCGGCCTGCACGGAGGACGCCGATTCCGCCGTCCCGTTCCATGCCAGGCAGACCCGTGTGCCGATCTTGGGCGGTGTCACCTGAGGCGAAATCAGCACCGGCCGCCCGGAATCGAACAGCACCGCATGCAGCGCATCGGACGACGACACGTCTTCCCCGGAGTCCGGATGCGGCACCACGGTCAGGTCGGCAAGCCGAGCCTGCTGCGCCACGATATCCTCCTCCCGCCCGGTCACCGCCGCGAAACTGGCCGTGGCGTGATCCGACCCGGCATGGGCTTCCTGCACCACGACCTCGTGTCGGGTGACGAAGCGCTCGAACATCGAGCGGACGGCATGCGCGCGATCGTTGCTCTCCTTTTCGGTGGCGGACATCATCTCCTCGATCATCGCACCGGACAGGCCTTCCCCGGCCAGCGGCGCGACATCCCGGCTGTCCACGCGGACATGCAGTGCGAGGACATGGGCATTCCAGGCTCGGGCAATCGTCAGTGCGGTTGCCAACGCGGCCTCCCCAGCCGCGGTCCCCGTCAGGGGTAGCAGAAGCTTGCGTATTGCCATTGGTCAGCTCCTTCTCTCGGGTCTTGCACGTAGAGCAACGCAGGTTTGCGTTTGCGTTGCAAGTACGTTCGTAGGGAGCAACAGGCTCAGGGGTACAGTTTCGTTTGACGCCATTTCCCGTCCTCCGACCGGCGGTAAACCGTCCGGTCATGCAGCCGGTACGGCATGTCCTGCCAAAACTCGAACATATCGGGCAAAATCCGATAACCGGACCAGTACCTGGGCCGGGGAATCTCCTCCGGATAGCGCCGTTCCATCTCCGCCAGCCGCTCCTCCAGAATCGAGCGATCCGCCAGCGGACGCGACTGCTGGGACGCCCATGCCCCTAAACGCGAAATCCGTTGCCTGGTTGCATAGTACGCATCGGCCTCCGCATCGGTGACGTCCTCGACCGAACCCTCGATTCGGATTTGCCGCGCCAGCGACTTCCAGTGGAACAGCAGCGCCGCGTTCGGATTGCGCGCGAGTTCGTCACCCTTGCGGCTTTCCTTGTTGGTGTAGAAGACGAACCCACGCTCATCCACACCCTTCAGCAAGACAGTGCGCAGCGATGGGCGGCCATCCGACGCCGTGGTCGCGACGATCATCGCGTTCGGATCGTTCGGCTCCGATTTTTCCGCTTCCGCCATCCAGGCTCGGAACTGGACGAAGGGGGAAGTCGCAAGAGTTTGTCCGGCCGGCATGAACACAATCCTTCAAATCAAGGGAACGTTAACAGCATGTTGCCGCGATACGGCAAGCGCCCACCCTTGGCAGTTATGCGCCGCGCCCTCTTTGCAAGCCACCGGAACGCGAGCAATGACTTGGCGCAAACGTGCATCCGGAGACCGCCATGAAAGAGACACTGCACGCCGACCCGCACGCCGAGATCCGCGAGGAAGTCAGAAAGCTGTGCTCCAAATTCCCCGGCGAATATTGGCGCAAGCTGGATCAGGAGCGTGGCTACCCGACGGCGTTCGTCACGGCCCTGACCGAGGGCGGCTATCTCGGCGCCCTGATCCCCGAGGAATACGGCGGTGCCGGCCTGCCTTTGTCGGCCGCCGCGGCAATCCTTGAGACGGTGCAGGCGGAGGGCTGCAACGGTGCGGCCTGCCACGCCCAGATGTACATCATGGGCACGA
>DATAZJ010000109.1:0-3748 GCA_036272115.1 Rhodopila sp.
GGTTCGGTCAGGATCGGGGCGTGGCCGATGCCGGGAAGCGTCACGACGGTCATGTCGGGGCGGAGATCCAGCATGCGGGTCACGGTGTCCGGCAGCAGGATGGTGCTGACGCCGCCGCGGACCAGCAGGATCGGCACGCTGGCGAGTCCGCCGAACAAAGGCCACAGGTCCGGGGCCGGCCGCTGCAGGAGGCGTGCGATCGCGGTGTCCCACACCGGGTGGAACCGGCCGTCCGCTCCCGGTTGGTAGGTGAGTTCCGCCATGCGGCGCCAGGCGGCGTCACTGTCCAACGACATCGGCGGCAATGTGGTGCGCCGGAAGGCGATGCAGGCGTCCAGGCTGTCCAGTGCCGGGTCGTTGCCGACGAAGCCGCGGACGAAATCGGCGCCCTCGGAACCGATATCGGGGCCGATGTCGTTCAGGACGACGGCGTGGACCAGGCCCGGACGGGCGGCGGCCAGGCCCATGGCCAGCAGGCCGCCGAAGCTGGTGCCGATGACGACGGCATGATGGATGCCGACGGCGGCGCAGATGTCCATGACGTCGCGGACGCATGCCTCCGGCGCGTAGCGGGCGACATCGCGGGAACGGCCGGAGTCGCCCCGCCCGGCGTAGTCGATCGCGACGACGCGGCGGCCGTTGCCGATTGCCGGGGCCAGGACCTCGAAATCGGCGCTGGTGCGGACCAGGCCGGGCAGGCACAGGATGGGGGGCAGGGTGTCTCCGGCTGCCCACTCGCGGACGTGGATCGGAAGGCGGTCCCAGGCGCTGATGCGGCGGATTATCGCGTCCATGGCGTATTCGCAAGGATCGGGGCGGGGTCGTGCAGGGAGGCGCGGTACATCACGACGTTCTCGGTCACGCGCTGGACGTAGTTGCGGGTTTCGCCCACCGGAATCAGTTCGATCCAATCGACCATGTCGACCGGGCCGGTGCGTGGGTCGCCATTTTCGTTCAGCCATTGTGCCACGCGATGCGGGCCGGCGTTGTAGGCGGCGGCAGCCAGCGGCAGGCTGTTGTCGAACCGCGTCAGCATCTCCTGCAGGTAGGTGGTGCCGAGGCGGATGTTCTCGCCGGCGTTCACGGTCAGCCCGGGGACCGAGATCTGGATGCCGAGTTGTCTGGCCACGGCCTGGGCCGTGGGGGGCATCAACTGCATCAGCCCACGGGCGCCGGAGGGGCTGAGGGCGCCGATTTCAAAGCTGCTCTCCTGCCGCATGATGCCGAGGGAGAAGGCCGGATCGGGCGGCGTGGCCGGGTCATAGGGTATGGGCCAGCCGGCATGCGGCAACGCCAGCCCGTCCCGCCCCATGCGGCGGGCAACGAACACCGCCCCATCCGGCATGCCGGCCTGCAGCGCGAACGTCGCGGTCAGGGCCCGTTCGGCGGGGATCGGCGCGAGTTCATCCATGCGGGTCAGAAACACCCGGGCACGCGATGGGTCGCCCCAGGCAATCAGCCAGGCGGCGGCCCGCAGGACCTCGTGTTCGGTGAAGGCGAGCGCGGCGTCCCGGGTCCAGGTCGGATCGCGCAGCCTGGCGATATAGGTGGCCGGGGTCTTGCCGAGGGCGAGGATGGCGAGCTGGCCGTAGAAGGTGGTCGGCCAGGTGGCGGCCTTCTCGTATTCCGGTTTCGGGTCCTTGCCCTCGGCCGCCAACGCCCGGCCCAGCCAGTAATGCGCGCGTCCCTGGGTGATGATGGAGTGGGATTCCGCCAGCATCGCGAAGTGTTTCGCCGCGGTCATCGGGTCGTGCAGCATCCGCAGCGCGATGAACCCGGCGAGGAACGCGGCGTCGGCGCGTGCTTCGTCGGCGGTCTGGCGATTGGCCACGACGACGGCATAGGCGGTCCTGGCGTCGCCCTCCCGCAGCAGCTTGCGGGCCAGCAGGTTCCGTTCGGCCCAGTAGGCGGGCAGGTTGCCGGCGTCCGGCGTCCGGATCAGCAGGGCCGCGGCGTCTGCATCATGGTCGGTGCGGCGCATGGCGCGCGCGCGCTCGAGGGTCAGGCCGGGATCGTCCCGCAAGGCGGGGGGAAGTGCGGCCACCAGCGCCTCGGTCCGCGGATCGTCGCGTTTCGCGGCGAGGCGGGCCTCGGCAGCGGCCTGGTGGGCTGGATCGAGCCGCGCCACCTGGCGAGCGGCGGCGGACGAATCCGACAGCCAGGCGAGGTGCTGGAAACGCGCCCACTGGTCGTCCGGGGTGGCGATGCCGGCCCAGCGGTGGAGAAAGCCGGCCTCCGCGGTGGCGGTGTCGATGCCGTTGACCCAGGCGCGGCGGGCGATGGCGTCGGCGTCGGCGATGTGGCCGGCGTTGGCGGTGGCTTCGGCACAGCGCAGCATGGCGGCGGCGAGGGCCGGTGTTGGGGTGCACTGCGCCAGCACCGCCGCGTCGTCGGGGTCGGAGGCGATGGCTTCCTCCCGCCGGCGTTCCAGGATCGACTGGGCGGGCCAGTCGGGGTTGCGCTGCATGAAGTCGGCGATCTCGGCCGCCGTGGCGGCGCCGGGAGCTCGGAGGCGCAGATAGAGGATCAGTTTCTCGGCCACCGGATCGGCATAGCGGGCGGCTTCCGCCTGGGCTTCGGCCCAGCGGTCGGCCCTGACGTCGATCAGCGGATCGGGTCCCTGGGCACGGGCCGCACCGGCCAGAAACAGGGCGAGGCCGGCCAGAAGGAAGCGAATCGGAACGCGCATGGCTTCTTCTAGCAAGGTCAGCCTTGCGGCGCACCCATCGCGCGCCTAGGTTCCGCCTCTTCATTGGAATGTCGCGTGGGGAGAGGGAAAATGTTCAAGGGATCGCTCGTCGCGTTGATCACGCCCATGCGGGAAGATGGGTCCGTCGATGAGAAAGCCTATGCCGCGTTCGTGGACTGGCAGATCAAGGAGGGGACCAACGGGGTTGTCCCCGTTGGCACGACCGGCGAAAGCCCGACACTGTCGCATGAGGAACACCGCCGGGTGGTGGAGATCGCTGTCGAGGTCGCCAAAGGCCGCGTGCCGGTGATCGCAGGCGCCGGATCCAACAGCACCGAAGAGGCGATCGCCCTGACCCGCCACGCCAAGGAGGCGGGTGCCGACGCGGCGCTGATCGTCACGCCCTACTACAACAAGCCGACGCAGGAAGGGATGTTCCTGCATTTCTCGGCGATCGCCGACGCGGTGGACCTGCCGATCATCATCTACAACATTCCGCCTCGGTCGGTCGTCGACATGAGCGTGGAGACGATGGCGCGGCTGGCCAAGCATAAGAACATCATCGGAGTGAAGGACGCGACCGCCAACCTGGTGCGGCCGCTGCACACGCGGCGGGCCTGCGGGGACGATTTCTGCCAGTTGTCTGGTGAGGATCATACGGCGCTGTCGTTCAACGCGGCCGGCGGTGTCGGTTGCATCAGCGTGTCGGCGAACGTGGCGCCCCGGCTGTGCAGCCAGATGCAGGCGGCGTGGGCCGAGGGACGCGTGGCCGACGCGATGGCGTTGCAGAACCGGCTGGTGCCGCTGCACGACGCGCTGTTCGCCGAGACCAGCCCGGGGCCGGTGAAGTATGCGGCGTCGCTGCTGGGCAAGACCTCGGAACGCTGCCGGCTACCGCTGGCCCCGATCATGGGACCAACGCGGGAGCGGGTGAAGGCGGCGATGACCGCGGTTGGTTTGCTGAACTGAGGATTGCGCTCGAGGCCATTGGCGTGACACGCATCAGTTCCCCCGTCATGACGGGCGAAGGCTCGTCATCCACGCCTTGCCGTGCGGGCA
>DATAZJ010000110.1:0-5377 GCA_036272115.1 Rhodopila sp.
CGCCATGGTCTTCTTCACGTAATCCTCGATCGCCGCCGAAATCGGGTCCGCATGATTGGCGAACACGTGATCAGCATTGGCGAGAATACGGTAATCGACCTGCACGTTCTTCTGGGTGTTCAGCTTGTCGACAAGCTTGCGCACCGCCGGCTCCGGCACCAATTCGTCGGTGTCGCCGTGCAGCATCAGACCGCCACAGGGACAGGGCGCGAGAAAGCCGAAATCGTAATGATTGGCTGGCGGCGCGACGCTGACCCACCCGGAAATCTCCGGACGGCGCATCAGCAGTTGCATGCCGATAAAGGCGCCGAACGAATAACCGGCGATCCACAGCCCGCCATGGCCCGGATTTACCGCCTGCATCCAATCTAGCGCTGCCGCCGCATCGCCAATCTCGCCGATGCCGCCATCGTACCGGCCCTGGCTGCGGCCGACACCGCGAAAATTGAAGCGCATCACTGAACAACCAAGCTTTTGAAAAGCTTGGTACATCGAATAGGTGATGCGGTTGTTCATGGTTCCGCCATGCAGCGGGTGCGGGTGTAATATCAGCGCGACGGGCGCTGCGGGTTCCTTCGAATGATGATAGCGACCTTCGAGCCGACCGTCAGGGCCGGCGAACATTACCTCTGGCATGGCAATACGAAACCTGTTTCTGTCCCACCGGCAACGCCTGCACCGAAGCCACCGCGGCTTTGGGCACCCCTGCCGGGCCTACTATTTCCTGCGAGCCGCGAAATCCCCGCTCCGCCCGCTCGGTCCCCGTTAAATAGGAACGCAATCCCTTAATGTCAGTTCCAAGACAACCAATCAAACCATCAATTCTTGACCTGGTGGGTCGGAAATTTTAGGTTTGGTGGAGGACGTCGTGGCGGGGTCCGGGTTCGCGTCTCCTTCTGCCTTCTCACCAACCTGCCTGTGACGCTGCCCTCTTCGGAGGTCCGTTCGCCCAGGGAGGAAAGTGTTATAGGACAAGTGAAGCGATCTTTCATAATGGAAATGTCGCATGGCTTTCATGTTCCTGCATGAGACAAACGCGGCGCGTAGAGACGGCGCGCTCTCCTCATGGTATCCGGCAGGGAACCATTTATGCTACCTATGCGAGTATATGACTTCTCACTGCAAACCTATATCTGTATCTTCTGGTCAACCCAGATACATTTCAGGTGAGTGTTCTCGCCAAAATAGACACGTGACCGTCGGGCCGCATGGCCGGCATGCGGTAAACTGATAAGCCATGCAGCTTTCAACTAAAGGACGATATGCCGTTATGGCGATGGTGGACCTCGCAACTCGCGAGACCACCGACCGTCCGAACAATCTGAGTTGCCTTGCCGACATCGCCGATCGCCAACAGCTCAGCCAGTCATATCTGGAGCAGTTGTTCGGGAAACTCCGGCGGGCCGGCCTCGTGCGGGCGGCACGTGGACCGGGCGGCGGCTACCGGCTGGCGCGTTCGTCCTCCGAGATCGCCATCGCCGACATCGTCGCGGCGGTGGACGAGCCGATCAAGGCGACGCGGTGCGAGATCGGCGGTGGCGGATGCATGGTCGCCCCAGGCCCGCATCCAGCGATGGCCGTCTGTGGCGAGAAATGCCAGACGCACGATTTGTGGGCCGAACTGGGGCATCAGATCGCCTTGTTCTTGCGCGGGATCACGTTGGCTGATGTCGTCCTGGGCCGTGTGATCGGACGCGCCACCGGCCTGCCGCCGCAAAAAGCCGCCCTGCATGACTGAGATGCATTACCTCGACGCCAATGCGACCCAACCGCTGCGCCCGGCAGCACGGGATGCGGTCATGGAGGCATTCTCGGTCGTCGGCAATCCGTCCTCGGTACACCGTCCGGGCCGTCAGGTCCGCCGCATCATGGAAGACGCAAGGGAGGCGATTGCGGTCGGGTTCGGCGGGCGGCCCGAGGACTTTGTGTTCACCTCCGGCGGCACCGAGGCGGATGCCATGGCGATCCATGCGCAGGGTCGGGGCCGCCGCCTGTTGATCAGCGCGATCGAGCACGACGCCGTCCGATCAGCCGCCGCCGGCGCGACCCTGGTCCCGGTGGGCCGGGACGGTATCGTCGATCTAGTGGCACTGGAGGCGCGATTGGCCGATGGTGTGGCGTCGCTAGTCTGTCTGATGCTGGCCAACAACGAGACTGGGGTGATCCAGCCGGTACAGGAGGCCGCTGCGATCTGCCGCCGGCATGGCGCGCTGCTGCACGTGGATGCGATCCAGGCCGCCGGGCGCATGCCGGTCCGCCTCAGCCAACTAGGCGCCCACAGCCTGGCGATTTCCTCCCACAAGCTGGGCGGCCCGGCGGCAGTCGGTGCCTTGCTGCTCGCTCCCGATGCCCCTTTCGCCGAGGCACTGATCGGCGGCGGCGGCCAGGAACGCGGCCGGCGCGGCGGCACCCCGTCAGTCGCGCTGATCGCCGGGTTCGCAGCGGCGGCCCAGGCCAGCGGGGGCGACGACCTGGTTCAACTGGCCGGTCTGCGCGATGCAGCCGAACAGGCCGCGGTAGCCTGCGGTGCCCTGGTGTGCGGCGATCCGGCCCATCGTCTACCGAACACCACCTGCATCGCCTTGCCCGGCGTGGCCGCCGGCGTGCAGGTGATCGCGCTGGACCTGGAGGGGATCGCAGTTAGCGCTGGCGCGGCGTGCAGTTCCGGCAAAGTCCAGACCAGCCACGTACTGCAGGCGATGGACTTCGGCGCGCTGGCCGGGCAGGCGATCCGCGTCTCGCTACCCTGGAACGTCAGCCCGGCGGACATCGACGCCTTCGCGGCCGCATACAAACGCGTGGCTGGCCGGCTTCGTCCCACCCTGGCCTCCCACGCCGCGTGACCCTAATTGACAATCATGACCGAAGCGCCGTCCCGTCCCAACCAACCCGTGTACCTCGATAACCAGGCGACGACCCGATGCGATCCACGCGTCGTCCAGGCCATGCTGCCGTATTTCTCCGAGGAGTATGGCAATCCGCACAGCGCCGAACACATCATGGGCCGCAACGCCGAAGCCGCCGTCGAAACCGCTCGGGCGCACGTCGCCGCCCTGATCGGTGCCGAAGTCAGGGAGGTCATTTTCACCTCCGGCGCCACCGAATCCAACAACATCGCGATCAAGGGAGCAGCGCGTTTCGCCGCCAGCATGGGCGATCCGCGCCGCCGGGTGATCACCGTCGCGACCGAACACAAATGCGTCCTGGAATCCGTCGCCGACCTGGCGGCCGAGGGGTTCGAGCCGGTCGTGCTGCCGGTGCGCCCCGACGGGCTGCTCGACCCCGATGTGTTGCGGGAGGCGCTGGCGACGCCGACGCTGCTGGTCAGCGTGATGGCGGTGAATAACGAAACCGGCGTCATTCAGGACATCCCCGGATTGGTGGCGATCGTGAAGGCAGCGGGCGCGCTGTTCCACACCGACATCGCGCAGGCGACCGGAAAAATTCCGCTCGACCTGACCGGCTGGAAAGCCGATCTGGCCTCCATCAGCGGCCACAAGCTTTACGGCCCCAAGGGTGTCGGCGCGCTGTTCGTCCGCCGCCGCCCACGTGTCCGCGTCGCCCCGCTGTTTTCCGGCGGCGGGCAGGAGAGGGGGCTGCGCTCCGGCACCCTGCCGGCGATGCTGATCGTCGGCCTGGGCGAGGCCTGCCGCCTGGCTGAAGCGGAAATGGCCGTCGAAGCCGAACGGGTCGGAAAGCTGCGATCGGGGCTGCTGCAGCGGTTGCGGCGGGACATTCCCGGCATCCGGGTCAACGGTAACTTCGAGACCAGGATATCCGGCAACCTCAACGTGACGTTCCCCGGAGCGACCGCCTCTGCGCTGATGGAAGCGATGCCTGACCTATGTGTGTCCACCGGGTCAGCCTGCTCATCCGCGGAGATCGAGCCATCCTACGTTCTGCGCGCGCTGGGGCTTTCGGACCAGGAGGCCGCACGTACCTTGCGTATCGGGATCGGACGCTTTACCTCGGCCGCCGATATCGACTACGCCGCCGCGGCACTGTCCGCCGCCCATGCCGCCTGCGAAGCGGCGCCTCCCGACATCAAGGCCTGATCCGAATGACGTTCCCCGATGCCTAAGATGACATTTATCGAGCGTGACGGCACGCGTCGCGAGGTCGACGCGCCGATGGGCCTGTCGGTGCTGGAGATCGCCCACAAGCATGGGGTGGATATCGAGGGCGCGTGCGAAGGCTCGCTGGCGTGCTCGACTTGCCACGTCATCGTCGATGCGGCCTGGTTCAAGAAGCTGGAAGCGCCAACAGAGGATGAAGAGGACATGCTGGACCTGGCCTTCGGCCTGACCCAGACCTCGCGCCTGGGATGCCAGTTGGTGATGAATCCCGATCTCGACGGCCTCGTGGTGAAGTTGCCGGCCGGAACGCGGAACGCGCAGGGCTGACCATGCGCGTCGTAGTCGCCATGTCCGGAGGCGTGGACAGCAGCGTCGTCGCCGGCCTGCTGCATGAGGCGGGGCATGAGGTCATCGGCGTCACCCTGCAACTCTACGACCACGGCGCGGCGTCCGGTCGCAAGGGCGCCTGCTGTGCCGGCCAGGACATCCATGATGCGCGCCGCGTCGCAGACCGCCTGGGCATTTCGCATTACGTGATCGATGCCGAGGAACGGTTCGCCAAGGCGGTGATCGGGGCATTCGCCGACAGCTATGCGAACGGCGAAACCCCGGTGCCGTGCATCACCTGCAACCAGACAGTGAAGTTCGCCGACCTTTCGGCGCTGGCGCGTGATCTGGGGGCCGAACGCCTCGCCACCGGCCATTACGTGCGGCGCATTGACGGGCCCGATGGCGCGGAACTGCATCGCGCGTCGGATCCGGCGCGCGATCAGAGCTGGTTCCTGTTCGCGACGACGCGGTCGCAGCTCGATATGTGCCTGTTTCCGCTTGGCGGCATGGAAGACAAGCGCGCGGTCCGCGACGTGGCGCAGCGCCTGGGACTTGGCGTGGCGGAAAAGCCGGACAGCCAGGATATCTGCTTCGTCCCGTCCGGTGCCTACACCGATGTCATCGCCAAGATGCGCCCGGATGCGTTGGCAGCCGGCGAGATCGTCACCGCCGATGGGCGTATCGTCGGGCGCCATGACGGCATTGCCCGCTACACGGTGGGGCAGGGCAAGCGCCTCGGTTCCGCGGCAGTGCTGGACGGACAGCGCCAGATTGTGGTTGCCACCGAACCGGGCCGGCGGCGCGTCATCGTGGGACCGCGTGGGACAGGCACCCATGCAATGCAATTGCGGGAGGTGAACTGGCTGATTCCCATGCTCGCCCATGACCTGCGCTGCGCGGTGAAGCTGCGAGCCCGCGAAGAACCCCGGCCGGCAACCGTGCGGACCGACGGCATCACCACCATGGTCACG
>DATAZJ010000111.1:0-1512 GCA_036272115.1 Rhodopila sp.
GCGCGGGGCTGAACGAATGGCCGCTGTGCGAACGGCTGCTCGGCCTGGTCGATCCCGATCTTTTTCTGTTGGCCGGCCGCTACACGCTCCTGGAACAGACCGCCCTGGACAGCTTCCTGCCGGCGTGCGCAACGCGAGGCGTAGGCGTGGTGGTCGGCGGGCCATTCAACAGCGGCGTGCTCGCCACCGGACCCGTAGCCGGGGCCATGTATAACTATACCCTGGCGCCATCCTGGGTGCTGGATCGAGCCAAGGCGCTGCAGACCGCCTGCCGGCTGCACGGCGTCAGCCTGGCCCAGGCGGCGTTGCAGTTTCCGTTGGGCCATCCCGCCGTGGTCAGCGTGATTCCCGGCGGCCAGACGCCCGCCGAAGTCGAGCGCAACGCCGCAATGCTGGCCGAGCCGGTTCCCGAGAACTTGTGGTCGGACCTCAAGTTGGCCGGCCTGATCCGCGCTGATGCGCTGACCCCTGCAGAAGGGATCACAGCATGCTGAAGGGAATCGATCCCGTTCTCGGCCCTGAACTGCTGGCGATCCTGCGCACCATGGGTCATGGCGACGAGATCGTGGTGGCCGACGCCAACTTCCCCGCCGCCAGCACTGCGCGAAGTTTGGTCCGGGCCGACGGGGTAGACGCCGTGCGCATGACACGCGCCATCATCAGCCTGATGCCCCTGGACGATTTCGTCCCGGCGGCGGCCTTCCGCATGGCGGTGGTGGATACACCGGAGGCGTTCCCCCCGATCGTCGGCGATTTCGCGGAGGCTTTGGCTGCGGCGGGCTATGCCGGTCCGATCGAAGCCATCGAGCGATCGGACTTCTACGAGCGCGCGCGCCGCGCTTTCGCGGTCGTGGCGACCGGCGAGACCCGGCTCTATGGCAATCTGATCCTGAAGAAGGGCGTCATTCGGCCGGACTAGGCGCGGGTGATGGCGAGGCGCCATGCGGATCGACGCCACTCCATAGTATCGTATTAAGTTATTGAATACATTGATTAAGTATTGGGTATAAAATACCCAACCCCACCACCAACCCCACTGTTACGCCTGACTTCCTAAGTCAGGATAAAACAACTATGCACAGCCTTGATCTATTTCGTCAATTCGATTTTTGGGTCGCAGCACGGCCGTCTACAGCACTTTTGCCGCTAAATCGGTCTCGCTAAAACTCAAAGCAGCGCAGCATGGATTACGAACCAGCGATCACCTGCCACCCGATCGCGCCTCTAGGGCGGCGAGGCATACGGTCCACCCGGTCCGATCCGTATGGGGCGGCTGACGCTAGTGATGACGCCCGATTTCGCCGAGCTGGAATACCGAACTGCCGCCCGTCGCGAAACGCCGACACCGCTGGTGCGAGCCATGGAAGTTCTAGACCCTGCTCAAACCGCTTTGATCACCAGAACTTCCAACGAAACTCTGGCTTCGGCCCATCGACCGCGCTGATCGCTCGTTCAGTGCCATCAGGCATCCGAAAAATTACACTGAATTTTTTGCCAAGCGGTCGCGACGGC
>DATAZJ010000112.1:0-5266 GCA_036272115.1 Rhodopila sp.
TGGCTGGCCGGGACGGCCTGATCACCTATGACATGGGCGGCACGTCCACCGATGTCTGCATGATCCATGGTGGCACCTGGCGGATGACCAATGCCGGGCGGGTCGGCGCTTTCCCGCTGGCGCTGCAGCAGATCGACATCAATTCCGTCGGTGCCGGCGGCGGCAGTATCGCCGCGATAGGGCCGGGGGGTGTGCTGTCGGTCGGTCCGCGCTCCGCCGGCGCCTATCCCGGGCCGGCCTGCTACGGCCGTGGGGGCACCCAGCCGACCGTCACCGATGCCAATGTCAGCCTCGGCCGCCTCGGCACGGATCAGACCTTGGGCGGCGCGATCCGGCTGGATGCCCACGCGGCCCGCGCCGCCATCAGCGCGTTGGGCACACAACTCGGCCTGGACCCGACCACGATGGCCGAGGGCATCCTGCGCATCTCGGTCGCCAGCATGGCGGCGGCGATCAAGGAAATTTCCGTCATGCGAGGCCTCGACCCGCGCGACTACGCGCTGTTCGCCTACGGCGGCGCGGGGCCGTTGCACGCGGCGGAGATCGCCGACGAATTGTCCATGACCACGGTCCTGGTGCCGCCCATGCCGGGCAATTTCTCGGCCTTCGGGCTGCTGGTCGCCGATGTCCGGCGCGACCTTGTCCGCACGCGCATCACCCCGACCGCGACGGCCCAGGCGGCCACGCTGCGCGGCGTGCTGCAAGAGCTTGCCGCCAGCGCCACGGCGGAACTGTTTGAATTCGGCTTCCCGGCGGAGCGGCACCGGCTGCGCGCGAGTCTGGACATGCGGTACGTCGGCCAGGCGTTCGAGCTTTCGGTTCCGGTGGCACTGGATGTGGCCGATACCGCGACGATCGAGCGCGCGTTCGGCGACGTCTACGCGCAACGCTACGGCGGGGCCGCCGACGGAGAGACCGAAATCGTCAATTTCCGCGTCACCGCCTGGGGACTGACCGACAAGCCGGTGTTACCAAGACCCGGCGCCTCAGGCCGGGGAATGGCCGAGGCTCGGTTTGGCGCGCGGGACGTCGTGTTCGGCGGCGTGGTGCATCAGACGCCGCTGCTGGCGCGACATGCCCTACCGGTGGCCGAAACCACGTCCGGCCCAGTGATCATTGAGGAAGCGGGATCCTCCACGATCGTGCCGCCCGGATGGAGCGTCATGCTCGATCCGCAAGGCATCCTGCTGCTGCGGAGGCAATGACCGTGACGATCGATCCGATCACCCTGGAAATCCTGGTGCAGGCGCTGATCACCGTGGTGCGTGAAATGCGTGCAACCGTCATGCGGACCGCGAAGTCGGTGGCGATTTTCGAGGCAAAGGATTTCTCCTGCGGCCTGTTCGCGCCGGACGGGCAGGTGGTGGCGCAGTCCGAGGATATCGGCTCGCACGTCGTGCCGATGCCGTGGTCGGTCCGAGCGGCGATGGACAAGTTCGGCGCCGGACTCGTGCCGGGCGATGTGATCCTGATGAACGACCCCTATGCGGGCGGGACGCATCTGAACGACGTGACGATCATCTATCCGGTGTTCGACGGCGACCGCCTGCTGTTCTTCCCCGCGGTACGCGAGCACTGGCCGGATGTCGGCGGCATGGTGCCCGGCAGCATGTCCGGCAAGGCGACCGAAATCTACCAGGAAGGCGTGCGCATTCCGCCGATCAAGATTTTCCAGGCCGGCAAGCTGAACGAAGCCGCCATGGACCTGCTGCTGGCCAACATGCGCGTGCCGGAGGAACGCCTGGGCGATTTCCAGGCCGGCATCGCCGCCTGCCGCGTGGCCGAGGCGCGCATCCGCGACCTGTGCCGCCGCTACGGCATCGATCCGTTGCTGGAAGCGGTCCGTATCGACCTCGATCGCAGCGAGGCGCGCATGCGGGCCTGCATAAGCGCCCTGCCGGACGGGGTCTATCATTACGAGGACTATCTGGAGACCTTCCCCGGCGGCGGCTTCGAACCGCTGCTGCTGCCGCTGGCCCTGACGATCGACGGCGATCGGATGATCGCGGACTTTACCGGTGCCTCGCCGCAGGTCCCGGTGCCGGTGAACTCGACCCTGGCGGTGTCGGCGGCCGGCGTCTTCATCGCGGTGAAATCGGTGTTCGATCCGGCCGCACCGATGAACCAGGGATCGTTGCGGCCGATCGAGGTGATCGCACCGCCGGGAACCATCGTGAACGTGCAGCCGCCGGCGCCGGCCGGGTCGCATGGTGAAATCCGCAAGCGCGTGCTGGCCGTAATGATCGGCGCCTTGAGTCAGGTGGTGCCGGACAAAGTCGCCGGCGATCTCTGCCGCACCTCATTCCACAATCTCCTCGGTGGCTACGACACGGCCACGCGGCGCGAATGGGTGCATTACGAATGGTCCGCCGGGGGCAACGGCGCGTTCGCCGAGGCGGATGGACCCAGCGCGATGGCGACAATCGACTGGGGCGATCTGACGACGGTGCAACCGTCGGAGGTGATCGAGGCTCGGCATCCGCTGATGGTCGAGTCCTCGGTTCTGGCCGTGGATTCCGGCGGGGCAGGGCGCACCCGCGGCGGGCTTTCGATGCAGCGGGTGCTGCGGGTGCGGGCGGCCGACGCGCGCTATTCGCTGCTGGCGGACGGCGCGGTGCTGCCGGCGTTCGGCGTGCTGGGCGGGCGCAGCGGCGTCCCCGTCGCCTCCTGGGTGCGCAACGCCGATGGGTCGGAGCGTGACTTCGACATGCCGGGCAAGGTAGCCGGCGAGCAAATCCTGCGCGGGGCGGGCGTCGTGCTGCGGTCCGCCGGCGGCGGCGGTTACGGCGATCCCCTGACCCGCCCCGCGGAATTTGTCGCGGACGATCTGCTACAGGGCCTGATCTCGCCCGAAGCCGCTTTGAACCTGTACGGGCTGGTGCTCGCGCCAGACGGGTCCGTCGATACAACCGCCACGACGGCCGAACGGGCGCGCATCCAGGCGGCTCGTTTGTATCTGCGCGTCGTCGCGGAGGCGGATGGCTTCCGTGCCGGCCCCGTCAGCCGCCACCGCATCTGCCGGCTGCATCCGTCACTTGGAATGGCGCCTGAGGCAATCGTTGAACTCGATACTGCTCTCGCGGCGCCGCTGCGTGCCTGGGTGGTGCACGACCATACGGTTTCGCCCGATACCGTGCCGCTGGATGCGCGCGGCCAGGCAATCCTGGGCGTCGGTGTCGGCGGCATCGTCGAGGTGCGATTGCTGAACCCGGTACCGGCCTGACCGTCGTGCCGTTGCGTTTGAAAGAGCCCGGGTCCACGGACTTCCCGATCCGCGGCGGATGTGGATGGCAGCTCCGGGGCCTGCCATGACATACTTCGCGGGAAACAGAAGGTCTGAGCATGGACGGTCACACCGGCGACTCCCCTTCCTATGAATTCGGCATCGATATCGGGGGTACGTTCACCGATGTCGTCTGCCGGTCCTCCGACGGCGCCGTCCGGCTTGCAAAGCTGCCCACCACGCGCGGCAATCCCAGCCTCGCGGTGCTGGCGGCGCTGGAAACCGCCCGCAATGACTGGGGCGTCGACCTCGTTCGGATCACACGATTTGCCCACGGCACCACCGCCGCCACCAACGCGGTGCTGGAACGCCGTGGTGCCCGCATCGGCCTGATCACGACACGGGGCTTCAAGGACGTGCTGGAGATCGGCCGCCAGATGCGCCACCAGATGTACGACCTGGTGCTGAAGCCGGAGACGCCGGTCTTCCTCGCCCCCGGCCGGTTCCGCAAGGAAGTCACCGAGCGCATCGGCGCCAACGGCGAGATCGTCATTCCGCTGGATGAGGCCACGGTCCGGATGGCGCTGACGGAGCTGCGAGACCAGGGCGTCCAGGCCATCGCGGTGTGCCTGCTGTTCGCCTTTCTCGATCCCACGCACGAACAGCGCGTCCGCCAGGTCGCGGCGGAGATGCTGCCTGATGTGCCGGTGTCGCTGTCCTCCGACGTGGACCCGGCCTTCCGCGAGTATGAGCGCACCTGCATCACCGCCTTCGACGCCTACATCAAGCCGGTGGTGTCCGACTACCTCGCCAATCTGGAGACCGGTCTCGATCGCATCGGCGTGCGCGCGCCGCTCCAGGTCATGCAGTCGCGTGGCGGCCTTGCGTCCTCCCCCGTTGCCCGGCAGCGGCCGGTGCGGCTGTTCCTGTCCGGTCCCGCCGCCGGCGTGATCGGTGGGCTGGAGGCGGGTCTCGCCGCGGGGTTCCGCGACCAGATCACCGTCGATATCGGTGGCACGTCCTGCGACATCGCGCTGATCAGCGACGGCCAGCCGCTGATCCGTTCGGAGGGCCAGATCGACGGCTTCACCGTGCGTGTGCCGATGGTGGACGTCACCGCGATCGGATCGGGCGGTGGCAGCATCGCCTGGCTGGACGCCGCCGGCACGCTGCGGGTCGGTCCGCAATCCGCCGGATCGGAGCCTGGGCCAGCCTGCTACGGCCGCGGCGGGGAACTGCCGACGGTCACGGATGCCTCCGTCGTGCTGGGCTATATCGATGCCGGCCGGTTTGCCGGCGGCACGATGCAACTCGATCCCGCCGCCGCGCGAACCGCCATAGAACACCACATCGCCGGACCGCTCGGCCTGTCGGTCGAGGACGCGGCGCTGGGCATCCACCGGGTGCTGAACGCACAGATGGCGGAGGCGATCCGGCTGGTCTCGATCGGGCGCGGTATCGACCCGCGCGGCTATGCGTTGATCCCGCTGGGTGGCGCCGGCCCGATGCACGGCACCGCGCTGGCCGAGGAACTGGGCATCCAGGCCGTCGTCGTGCCGCCGCATCCGGGTGTGCTGGCCGCCGCCGGCCTGCTGGGCGCGCCGGTCGAGCATGAGGTCGCCGCCGCCTTCCCGCGCGCGCTGGCGGGTCTGGACCTGCCGGAGGTGCGGGCGGCACTGGCGACGCTCGACGCCCAATGCGCTGACCTGATGCGCCAGGAAGGCGCCTTGGACGCCGTGATCAGCCACTATGCCGACATCTGCTATATCGGCCAGTCCTACCACCTGCAGGTCAGGCTGGACGCGGCCGAACCGGACGCCCTGGCGACGGCGTATCGCGACTTCCAGATCGCGCATGACCGCGTCTATGGCCACCAGACCGACAATCCCGCTCGTATCGTCAACCTGCGGACCGTGCATCGTGTCGCGGCTGGCCGCGCGGCAACGGCGGCGCCAGCCTTGGCGGTCGGTTCGGGCGGAGAACCGGTGCAGCGCATGATCCGCGTCAGGCAGTCCGATCAGCCGGTGGCGGCATCGATCTGGC
>DATAZJ010000113.1:0-2124 GCA_036272115.1 Rhodopila sp.
GCGATCGCCGTGGCGGTGCCGTTGGATCGTTGGCTTGGCGTGCCCAATCTGGGGTTGATCTTCCTGGCCCCAGTGTTGCTCAGTGCGCTGCGTTCGGGCTTGTGGCCGGCGTTGGTGACCGCGTTGTTCAGCGTGCTCGCCTACGATTTCTTCTTCACCGATCCGCGCATGAGTTTCAGCGTGCACGATCCGCAGGCGATCGTTTCGCTGATCGTATTCGGTGCCGCGGCCATCGTGGTATCGTCGCTGGCCGCACAGGCGCGCGATCAAACGCTGGCGGCGCGCACCGAGGCGCGGACGTCGCGCGAACTTTTGGGCCTGGCGCGTGCCCTGGCCGCGGTGGCCAGTGAGGATGAGGTGGCCCGTACCCTCGCCAGCTACACCGCGCGCGCGTTCGATGCAGACTGTGTGGTTTTCGCACGGGTCGGTCTCAGCGGATTGCGGCTGGCCGCCACCGCACCGGGAACTCCGACGTTGACCGATGCCGACATGGCCGCGGTGCACTGGACGATGGACAAGGGCACACCCGCGGGGAAGGGCACCGATACGCTGTCGGGCGTGCGGTGGCTGTTCATTCCGCTGCGGACCGCCCGGTTGTTCTCCGGCCTGGTGGCGATCGCGCGTGAGGCGGAATTGTCGCCGGCGGAGCGGCGGCGGATGGATGCGATGGCCGATCAGGGCGCCTCGGCGTTGGAACGTTCCCACATCGCGCGCGCGTTCGAAGAGGCGCGCGTGGAGATGGATGCCGAGAAACTGCGTGCCACCATGCTTGCGTCGCTGTCGCACGATCTGAAGACGCCGATTGCCGGGATCCTCGGCGCGGTGTCGTCGCTGCGGGCTTATGGTGAGCGGCATGATCCGGCAACCCAGGCGGAACTTTTGGCAGGTATCGAATCGGAAGCCGACCGGATGCAGCGCTATGTGGTCAAGCTGCTGGACATGACGCGGCTGGATGCCGGCGGCGTGAAGGCCAGGCTGGAGGCGTTGGAGGTTTCCGACATTGTTTCATCCGTCATGAAACGTGCCGCGACCATCGCCGACGGAGTTCGGCTGGTCGCTGAAGTCGAGCCGGGGTTGCCGATGGTGAAGGGCGACGGCGCGCTGTTGCATCAGGCGCTGTTGAACCTGGTGGAGAATGCGGTGCTGCACGGCGGCACTGGCACAGTGACCGTGCGGGTCCGGCTGCAGGATGGTGCGATGGAGTTCGTGGTGCTCGACGAGGGGTCCGGCCTGCCGCCGGATGGAGAGGCAAAATTGTTCGAAAAATTCTGGCGCGGCGAGAACACGGCTGCCGGCGGCACCGGGCTTGGGCTGCCGATCGTCAAGGGTTTCGCCGGTCTGATGGGCGCATCGATTTCCGCGCACAACCGCAGCGATGGCAAAGGCGCCGTATTTACCTTGATCTTTCCGAACTCCGCGGTGCTGTCGTGACGCTTGCTCCGAAACGGCTGCGGGCGCTGATCATCGATGACGAGAAATCGATCCGGCGATTTCTGCGTACCACTCTGGCGGCCGAAGACTTCGACGTGGCCGAGGCCGGGACCGCTGCCAGCGGGCTGGCTTTGGCGCGCGAGACCAAACCCGATCTGGTCGTGCTGGATCTGGGATTGCCCGATGGTGACGGCTCCACCTTGATTGCGCCGATCCTTGGATATGGCGCCCCTGCAATTCTGGTGCTGTCGGCGCTCGATGAGGAATCCCGAAAAGTGGCCGCGCTCGATCTGGGCGCGGACGATTTTGTTACCAAGCCGTTCGGCGTGCCCGAGTTCATGGCCCGGGTGCGCGCCGCGTTGCGGCATCGTCTGCGAATGCAAGGTGGTTCGCCGGTTTACGATGATGGCCGGTTGAGTGTCGATCTGGTGAAGCGGCAGGTAAGGGTGAACGGTGTCGATCCGAAACTGACGCCGCGGGAATACGCTCTGTTGCGCGAACTGGTGATCCACGCGGGAAGGGTGCTGACCCACCGGCATTTGATGGCGAAGTGCTGGGAGGGGCCGGATGAGCCGGATATCCAGGTTCTGCGCGTGCACATGCGGAATTTGCGGCAGAAGATCGAGGAAGCGCCGGAACAGCCGGTCCTGATCGTGACCGAGCAGGGCGTGGGTTATCGGTTTCTGGGCAAGG
>DATAZJ010000114.1:0-12269 GCA_036272115.1 Rhodopila sp.
GGGTGCTCATTTGATGCTGAAAGTCCGGACCACCGTCGTGAACGGCACGCTTAACCGGGATTATGGCGTCGCGGAACGTTGGGCGCGACGCCCGTTTCGGAGAGCGGCCTGACCCCCCCACGTTCTGGACGGTCTCTTTCGATTCAGGCAAAATCGGTCGTATCGTCTGTGGCACGGGCCGTTACGATGCCCACGCGATGTATTTCGAAAATCAGCACTTCGACATTATGGATTTCATTCGTGACGCCTATGGGGAACAACATCTCGCTCAATGGCGGGCTGATGCTGAGAGAATGCGCGGCGCTTATGTGCCACCGGGCGCAGACATTTAAAAAGACCAACAGTTTAGCCGTTGAACCATTCAGCCTGCTGCGAGAAGATAGCTGAATTTAGGATCGGTCGAGGGTGATGATGCCAGTTGAAGATGGGTCGGTGGGGCATGCACCGGCAACCACCCAATCGTTCGACCAGGCCTCCGCGACGGCAGACACCATTCAGACCGTCAACGCCGGGGGTTGCGACCTCGGCGACAGGGGCACCGAGCGTATATTGCAACTCTTTGCCACACATATCGCCACCGGCGACCTCCAGGCCGCGCTGCAGGCCGCCAGCGATGCATGCCATATGGCGCCGCATGCGCCGCAGCCACATTATGCCTATGGCAGGGCCTGGCTTGCCCTGGGCGAACCCGCTCAGGCTGCCCGAGCCTTTGCCGAGGCCATCCGCATCACGCCGTCATGGCCGGACGCCTGGATCAGTTTTGGCGTCGCCCAATATCGGCAAGGCGCCATCGGAGCCGCCAAGACGGCCATGCGTCAGGCGCTGTACCGAGCGCCGAACCATCCTGTCGCCACGGCCAATCTCTGCGCCTTCATGCGCATCAGCGGCGAATCCGATGCAGCCTTGGCCCTGCTGCACCACAGCCTCGCGCGCGATCCCGATAATGCCGGCGTGCGGCTCAATCTCGTCGCCGACCTGCTGCTGGAGGAACGCGCCGCCGATGCCCTTGCCTTGCTCGACGCTGCCCCGGCATTGCCCGACAGCCTGTCGGCGCTCCGTCACTGGCATTTGCAGCGTGCGTTGGCGCTGCTGCAACTGGGCCGGACGAACGAGGCCCGGTCAACGCTCGACGCACTGGCGGCACTCGGCCCGATCCCGCCGGCGCTGGCGCCGCTGTGGCACTGGCGGCTGGTGCTGCTGGCAATGACCGAACGCGACCCTGCGGTCGCCCGGCGGGAGGCGGATCGGATGGCGGTGGCCGTGGCTGCGATGGGACCCGAGGCGGTGCCGGAACACCAGATCATGGCGCATTACGACCTGGCGAAGTTCAGGTCCGGTCAGAATGACCACGCAACCGCCTTCGTCCACTGGCAGGCCGGACATACACTGCTGCGCCGCTTCCAGTCGTTCTCACGCGAGGCGCATAGCGCATTCATCGACGCAAACATGGGTTTGCTCGACCGCACCCGCTTCGCCACCGGTCCGCGCGCCAGCAACGCCGATCCAACCCCGGTATTCATTGTCGGCATGCCGCGCTCCGGCACCACGCTGTGCGAACAGATTATTGCCGCCCACGCACAGGCGTTCGGTGCCGGCGAGCGGCCGGCCCTCACCGAGGCATTCGCGACTCTCAGCACCGGAGATGACGACGACGCGGCGGTGCGACACCTTGCCGGTCTCGACGCAGCGACCCTCGATGCCGCGGCATCAAGCTACCTCACGGCCTTGCACGCGCTGGCGCCGGACAAGGGCCGTATCATCGACAAGTTGCCGAGCAATTACCTTCGCCTTGGCCTCGTCGGCCTGCTGCTGCCCGGAGCCAAAATCATCCATTGCGTGCGTGATCCAAGGGACATCGGACTGTCGATCTTCACCTTCCGCTTCCACGGCCAGCACGGCTACGCCCACGACCTGGGCGACCTGGGCTGGACGATCGCCCAGCAGACACGGCTGATGGCACATTGGCGCGCCGCCCTGCCAAATCCGATACTGACCGTAGCGCTCGCCGACTGGGTGACGGATTTCGACGCTACGCTGGCGCGCGTGCTGGCGCATCTCGACCTGCCGCCCGACGCCAACTGCGCCCGCTTCTACGAAGCCGACACCCGGGTACGCACGGTCAGCCGAGCCCAGGTAAGGCAACCGGTGAATGCGCGCGGCCTTGGCCGTTGGCGGACCTACGCCACGCAACTGGCGCCACTTATTGCTGAATTAGAACGGTCGGGCGCACTCGCCGCATGGCACTCAGGACAGTCCTGACAGTTCGGATCCCACGTGGCCGCGTTTCCGCGTCTCGTTTGGCCGCTCTCCGAAACGGCGGCCGTAGGCGGCGATCAGCCGGGTCGGGTTGGTAAATCCGAAACGGCGCGCGATCGCCCCCGTCGATTCGTCCTCCGCCGCGGTCAGCAGCGCCTGGCGGATACGCTGCAACCGGATGTCGTGCAGCGCCCCCAGCGCCGTGGTGTCGCGAAACCGGCGGAACGCCGTCTGCAGCGTGCCCAGGCTGCACCCGGCGCCGGCGGCGACGTCGGCCAGCGTGATCGGGCGGTCCGCCGACTCATGCATGAAGGCTTCGGCCCGACGCAGATGACGAGGGATCGCGGCCGGCGCCGGCCTGTCCAGACGCGCGGTATAGTTGTGCTCCAGACGTCGCAGCATGGTTTGCAGTAGTAATTCAGTAAAGGTTTCCCGAGCGACCGCGTCGGTGGTGATGCCATGAGGGTCGCGTAATTCGTCCATCAGATATGTCATCTGGCGCTGCACCGAAGCCGCTGGTCCGGTAGTCCAGTCGATGCTGGTGGAGAAAGCGAGGCTCTGGCGCGGCGGTTCGCCAATCTGGGCCCCCAGCGCGCGCTCCAGGCGCCCGCCGTCGACCCACAACACCAGCCGCGCGCTGGTGTCGGTCGTCAGAAGCCGCGTCCCCGGCAAACCCTGTACGATCATGCCCTGAGTGCCCTGCGCGATGGCCGCCCCGCTCGGGCCCTTTACCAGTTCCATCGCGCCCGACAGCATCACCACCAGGCAGTACAGATGTGGCTGGCCATTGCCGACAAGCGTTATGTCCGTTCCGATAAGATCCGAGTTGTAACAATATCGCAATATTCCCTCGCGGCGCAACGCCTGCACGCTCAGGACCTGCTCATTCTCTAATCCCAACGTTCCCTTGCCGCGCAGCCGATAGGTCATCACGCCATTGACGGCGGCAAGCTGACGCGTGAACCGTCCATCCATATCGAGATCCTCGGCGCGGATCTCCACCACGCCGAAGGTATCAAGCAGGGATTTATCGACTCTGATCACAGGCAAGGTCACTCACCGAAGCTGGATAGGCATGTGACGTACACGGTACGGATACGTCAATGCAGTTACAGATTCATCAGTAGAGCGCAACATATACCATTGGCATTATTGCCAGCCTCATACCTTGGCCATATGCCGGTGCCCGCGCACTGACGGCGGCTTGACGCGGCGACCCGGCCCTGCCGCGAGGTGTCACACCAGACCGGATGCCGGGGCGGCTTTCGCCCCTCGGTCCGCGTATGCCGAGACGATCGGGTATTGATCAAAGGAAATCCAGATGGCCAATAATCTCGGCACCGCCACCACCATCGGCCAATTGAACAGCGAGATCGTCGAGCTTTCGACCGAGGCGGCGAACAGCGGCACCTACGATATCAGCCTGGGCAACAATATCGCCCTGGGCAGCACGCAACTGGAGGCGATCAATCTGGCGCCCGGTGTGACGCTGGACCTGATCGGCAACGGCAACACGCTGGATGGCGGCGGCACGCAACGCGGGTTGTTCGTCTATGCCGGCGCGGTCGACATCAGCAACCTGGCCCTGAATGATTTCCTGGCGAAGGGCGGCAGCGCCGACCTCGGCGGCGGTGGGGCGGGACTGGGTGGCGGCCTGTTCATCGCCTCGAACCGAGCCGGCGACGCGGGGGCGGTGACCTTGGATTCGGTCTCGTTCTCCCATGACAGTGCCCAAGGCGGCGCGAGCGGTGTGAACGTTGCGGGCGGTGAGGGCTCGGGCGGCGGAGGGATGGGCGGCAATAGCGGTAATATAAACGCCGACAACGGTGGCGGTGGCATCGGCGGCAATGGCGGTGGCGCCGTCAGCAGTACCGGTGTGATCACTGTGAATGGCCAGACTGGGATCATCCCCGGCGCTGCCGGCGGCGCAGGCAACATCGGCGGATACGCCCCGCCCTTTTCCGACAATCAAGGACAAACCAATGGTGCCGGCGGCGCGAGCGGCGGCGGCGGCGGCGGCGGCGGTGCCGACAATACCCAAGGTGCCGGCGGTGGCGGTGGCGTTGGTGCCGTCAACTCTGCATTCGGCGGTAACGGTGGTTTTGGTGGCGGCGGCGGTGGCACAAATATTTTTGTTTTTGGGGCAGGAAAGGGCGGATTCGGCGGTGGCGGCGGTTCCAGCCACGAAAGTGGCAGCGGCGGATTCGGCGGTGGCAGCGGTGCAGGTTATTCGAGGGGTAACGCAAGCCCCGGGGGATTCGGTGCTGGCGACGGTACCTATTCGGGCAATCTCAGCGGCGGCGGCGGACTAGGCGCGGGCGGCGATATTTTCGTTCAGGCCGGGGCGTCCCTGACCATCACGGGCAG
This sequence comes from Rhodopila sp., assembly GCA_036272115.1. GTDB lineage: Bacteria > Pseudomonadota > Alphaproteobacteria > Acetobacterales > Acetobacteraceae > Rhodopila. The sequence continues at coordinate 4,624 of DATAZJ010000114.1, forward strand.
CAGTGTTGTCAACGCAGGCTCTGTCGCCGGTGGTGCCGCCATCAATCCCGGCCAGGCCTTCGCCGACGGCATTTACCTGCAAGGCAGCAACCCGGTTCTGACATTCGCCCTTACCGGCCTGGAAACAGTCGCGGGCGTGATCGGCGACGACACCGGCTCCGCCGAGGCGGCTAATTACGCTGGCATGTCAGACCTCAACAGCATCGAAACAATCTATACACCGGGATCGGTCGGAATCACGATCGCCGGGAATGGCACGCTGGTTCTGAATGCCGTCAACACTTTCACCGGCGGAACCGCGTTGAACGGCGGCGTGCTGGACATCGCGGCCGGCGCTTCCGCTGGATCCGGCGCGATTACCTTCGGCGGTGGCGTGAAGCTGAAGCTGGACGCATCGGTCAGCGGGACGACGACCTTCGAAAATACCCTCTCGGCGCTTCAGATCGGCGATCAAATCGACCTCGCGGGGCTCGGCTTCAATGCGACACAGCCACGCCTGAACGGCAATTCAGTGGCCGTGACCGGTACAGGTGGAACCGAGACGTTCACTTTGAGCAACTTCGCATCCGGCGAGATTCTCAGGGCGACCGCCGACGGAACTGGCGGCACGATGTTGACGGTGAGCAACGGACCAGTGATCGCGGTGCCATCGACGGCTAATCTGGCCGTGGGCGTTCCTGCTGCCATCGCCGGCGTCGTGGTATCGGAAAATAATAGTACGAATGGAGAAACGTTTACCGTCGTAGTCTCCGACGCAACGGGCGTGTTGACGGCCAACACCGGTGCCGCGGGCGGCGGTGGAACGATCACCTCCGCGAACGGCGGCACGACCCTGACGATTGCCGGCACGCTGCCACAGGTCAATGCCGATCTGACAACCTTGAAGGACACCGGTCGCCTTGCCGGTTCGGACCTGATCACTGCGTCTGTCCAGGACGGTTTTGGGACCACGGCCAGCGGGACCATTGCGGTGCAGGTCGCTGCCTCCCTGGGCAACCTGGGTACGGTCACCACGATCGCGGAACTGAACACCGAGATCCGAGCCGCTGATGCCCATACGGGCGCCGGTGTGGAGAGCATTACCCTGGGCGCGAACATCGTCCTGAACGACACGGCGCTCGAAGGCATCAACCTGGCGTCCGGTGTGACGCTGGATCTGATCGGCAACGGCCATACGCTCGGTGGGGGCACCCAGCAAGGCCTGTTTGTCTACGCTGGGACAGTCGCGGTTGACGACCTGACGATCGCGGACACCCTCGCTCAGGGTGGCAAAGGCGCCAATGGCGGTGGTGGTGGCGGGGCCGGCTTGGGTGGCGGCTTGTTCATCGCCTCCGCTGGTACGGTTAGCCTGGATAACGTGACATTCGTAGGTGATGTCGCGAAAGGTGGCGCTGGCAGCCTCTCCGGCAGCGTTCAGGACAACGGCGGCGGCGGTGGCGGCCTGGGAGGGGACGGCGGAGGCTATGCCGGCAATCTCGGCGCCGGTGGCGGTGGCGGGATCGGCAGCACCGCCACCGGCGGAGTCTCCTTTGGAAGCTCGGGCGGCAGCGGAATTATCCCGGGCGTGGGCGGTGGAGGCGCCGGCGCCTCCATTTCGGCCAGCTATGTTGGTGGCCTTGGCAGTGCCTCGGGCGGCGGCGGCGGCGGTGGAGCCGGTGGCGGAGGTGGCGGGATCGGCGGAGGCAACGGTCCGGGCAGCAGCGGCGGGGATGGTGGTTTTGGCGGCGGGAATGGCGGCTTCGGGGGAGGCGGCGGCGGAGGCGACGCGTACGGCCGCGAGGGCGGTATCGGTGGCTTCGGCGGCGGCGGCGGCGGCGGTGCCGGTGGTGGTTCCGGAGCCGAAACAGGCTACGGCGGCCTCGGCGGCAACGCCGGTTTTGGCGGCGGTGGTGGTGGTGGCGGACTCAGTCTTATTGCTGGCAAGTCAGGCAGTGGTGGCAGTGCCGGCTTCGGTGGCGGTGCCGGGAGTGCCAGCGGCGGCGGCGGTGGACTTGGCGCCGGTGGCGACATCTTCGTGCAGCAGGGCGGCCACCTCACCATCACCGGCGGCAGTTCGCTATCGGGCGGATCGGTGGCCTTCGGCATCGGCGCAACGAACGCCACTGATGGCTCGGACTTCGGCAGCGGCATCTTCCTGCAAGGCAACCAGACGATCACCGTCGCACCGGTGGCAGGCCAGACCCTGACGATCAGTGACGGCATCGCCGACCAGACCGGGTCGGGCGGCACCGGCGTTAACGCGGGCGCCGGCGGCATCATCATGGACGGCGCCGGGACACTGGTGCTCGGTGCGGTCAACACCTTCACCGGTGGTATCACCATCCAGGACGGCACGCTCGACCTTGTGCAAAACGGCGCCGCGGGCACCGGTCCGATCGATTTCGAGACCGTTACCACCCTGAAGCTGGACGCCACGGTCAGCGGCGCCGTGACCTTCAAAAATACCCTCTCCGGGCTTCAGCTTGGCGATCAGATCGACCTCAAGGGCCTTGGCTTCAATACGACCAATCCCGTCCTGAACGGCGACTTGCTGGTCGTGAGTGGCACCGGCGGAACCGAGACGCTCACTCTGGGCGACCTTGCTTCCAACGTGTTTTTCAGGGCAGCCAATGACGGCAGTGGCGGTACGCTGCTGACAATCAACGCCCCGCCGACGGTCGCGGGTCCATCGAACGTCGACCTGGCCGTGAACGTCGCCACCGCGATCACCGGCGTCGCGGTATCGGAAGGCGGCAATACGACTGGAGAAACGTTTACCGTCGTGATCTCTGATGTCACGGGCGTATTGACCGCCAACAAGAGTGCCGCGGGCGGCGGCGGAACGATCACCTCCGCGAACGGCGGCACGACCCTGACGATTTCCGGCTCACTGGCACAGGTCAATGCCGATCTGACAACGTTGAAAGACGCCGAACCCAACCTCGGTTCGGACCAGATCGCGGTGTCGGTTCAGGACGGTTCCGGGAATACGGCCAGTGAAACCATTGCAGCGCTGGTGGCCGTCTCGGTCACCAATCTGGGCACGGTCACCACGATCGCGGAACTGAATGCCGCCATCCGAACCGCTGACGCCGCAACGAATCCCGGTGTGGAGAGCATCGTCCTCGGCGCGGACATCGCCCTCAACGGCACGGCGCTTGAAGGGGTCAATCTGGCGCCTGGCGTGACGCTGGACCTGATCGGCAACAATCACACGCTGAATGGCGGCGGCACCCAGCAGGGTCTGTTTGTCTATGCCGGAACGGCTTCGATCGAGAACCTGACGATCGCGGACACCGTCGCCCAGGGTGGGGCTGGCGCCGCCGGCGGTGGCGGTGGTGGCGGTGGCGCAGGCCTGGGGGGTGGCCTGTTCATCGCATCTGCCGGTGCGGCGAACCTGGATGACGTGACATTCGCCAATGATGCCGCGAAGGGTGGCGCCGGCGGCCTGACCGGTAGCGTCAAAGGCGGCGGTGGCGGTGGCGGCGGCCTGGGAGGGGCTGGCGGGCTTGGTGGCCCCAATGGCTTCGCTGCTGGCGGCGGAATCGGCAGCACCGCCAGTGGCGGCAGCCTCTATCTCTCCGCGGGTGGCAACGGGATCATACCGGGTGCGGCCAGCGGTGGCGTTGGCGGCAGCGCGCTCTCCCCCGGTGGCGCAGGTGGCGCCTCTGGCGGCGGCGGGGGCGCCGGGTTCGGCGGAGGCGGCGGCGGGATCGGCGGCGGGGCCGGTCAAGGCCGCAACGGCGACGGCACCTACAGCGGTGGCAAGGGCGGCTTCGGCGGCGGTGGTGGCGGCGGCTCTGGATACAGTTACAATGGCGGTTCCGGCGGTTTCGGCGGCGGTGGCGGTGGCGGAGCCGGCGGTGGCACCAACGGTGGCGTTGGCGGGGTCGGCGGCGATGCCGGCTTCGGCGGCGGCGGTGGCGGCGAGGGCCCCAGCACCACCGCAGGTAAATCAGGCGCCGGCGGCGACGCTGGCTTCGGCGGCGGCAGCGCGGTTACGGGCGGTGCCGGCGGCGGGCTCGGCGCTGGTGGCGACATCTTCGTGCAACAGGGCGGCCACCTGACCATCGCCGGCAGCAGCCTTCTATCCGGCGGTTCAGTGGCTGGGGGGGCCGGAGCATCCAGCCCCGCCAAGGGCTCTGACTTCGGCAGCGGCATCTTCCTGCAAGGCAGCCAGACGATCACCGTCACTCCGGTGGCAGGCCAGAGCCTGACGATCAGCGACGTCATCGCCGACCAGTCCGGGTCGGGGGGCACCGGCACCGACGCCGGCGCGGGCGGCATCATCCTGGACGGCGCCGGCAAGCTGGTGCTGAACGCGGCCAACACCTTCACCGGCGGCATCACCATCCAGGACGGCACGCTCGATCTTGCGCAAGCCGGAGCAGCGGGCGCGGGTCCGATCAGTTTCGACCCCAGCGCCGATCCGACGCTGGAATTCACCGTTGCCACCGTCCCTACCGACCCAATCGAAAATTTCGGGATCGGTGACTTCCTGCAAATCGATGGCTTCGCCCTCACCGGCCACTCATACAACGACGGCACACTGACGCTGGACGGCGCGGGCGGGCCGTTGACCATCAAGCTGCCTGGCGCGGATCCCGCCAGCCTCACCTTCAGCGCCGTCGACGGGATTACCACGGTCGGTGTGTTGTGCTTCCTCGCCGGCTCGCTGATTGCCACGCCCGATGACGACGTGCCGGTTGAGCAACTAACCGTGGGAGACAAAGTGCTGACCGCCAGCGGCGCGGTGCGGCCGATCGCGTGGATTGGCACCGGCCAGGTGCTGGCGGCCCGCGGGCGGCGCAACGCGGCGACACCGGTGATCGTCCGGAAGGGCGCGCTGGCCGATAACGTGCCGTACCAGGACCTGCGGGTGACCAAAGGCCATGCGCTGTTCATCGACGAGGTGCTGATCCCGGTGGAATACCTGGTCAACCACCGCAGCATCCTGTGGGACGATCGTGCACAGGAAGCAACGATATACCATATAGAACTTGAAACGCACGACGTGCTGTTGGCAAACGGCGCCCCCGCCGAGAGCTACCGCGACGACGGCAATCGGTGGCTGTTCCAAAATGCCAACAGCGGGTGGGATCAGCCGGCTAAATCGCCATGCGCACCTGTGCTGACCGGCGGCGCGGTGGTGGACGCGGTCTGGCGCCGGCTGCTCGATCGATCCGGCCCGCGTCCCGGGCTGCCGTTAACCGAGGATCCGGACGTGCATCTGTTGCTGGACGGACAACGGCTGGGTCCGGCGTTACGACGCGGCTCGACCTACGTCTTCCGCCTATGCGGCCGGCCATCCGTGGCGCGCATTATATCCCGAGTGGGCATCCCGGCCGAGCTCGGCACAACCCGCGACCCGCGTCCGCTCGGCATTCCGCTACAACGCATTTTCTTGTGTCAGGGCGTCCAGTTGCGCGTCATGGAAGCGGACGACCCAACTCTCGACGATGGCTTCCATGGCTTCGAGGCAAATGACGCCCTTCGTTGGACCAACGGTGATGCGCGCTTGCCCGCGGCACTGTTCGCCGGCCTCAACGGTCCAATGGAACTGGAACTGCATGTGGGCGGCACCACATCGTATCCGCTATTCGGCGACGCATTCCGATCGGTCGCGGCATGAATGGCCACGTTGAGTAGACAGTCGAGACCGTCCAGAATGTGGAGGGGACTCCCCACCAGTGATCAAGGTGTTTTTGGGGCACGAGCGGCCTCGTGCGCGGGATCGAAAGCAGTATGATACCAGCCGGCATTGGTGCAGACTCTTCGGTTGACCCTGTCCGTCATGCCGGCGCATGCCGGTATCCACGCCTTTTACGAGCGGAAACAAAGGCATGGATGGCCTGCGCTTGCCATGACGGTTGCATGGCGGTGCCGATGGGTCAACATCAAGGGCGATTGGTATAATTGGGCCAAAATCTGCTCAGACACAGGATTTAGAATTGCTGGACCGTGACAGGTGACGCAATCATGCGGGTCCCGCTATCCGTCATCACCACTTACGGCACAACCGGCTTCATCCGTGGGCCATCTCCAAGCTCTGCGCTCAGCGGCTCTTGCGGTCCATCAGTTGCAGGATCATCGGCGTAAAGATCAGTTGCATCGCCAGCGGCATCTTGCTGCCGGGGCAAACGATGGTGTTGGCACGTGACATGAAGCTGTCCGCCAGCATCGACAGCAGATAGGGCATATCGATGCCCTTGGGATTTGCGAAGCGGATCACCAGCATGCTTTCATCGGCACTTGGCACGTCGCGCGCAATAAACGGGTTGGACGTGTCCACGGTCGGCACGCGTTGGAAATTCACGTGGGTCTGGCTGAACTGTGGACAGATGTAGTTCACGTAGTCAGGCATGCGGCGCAGGATGGTATCGACCACCGCCTCGTGCGTATAGCCGCGCGTCTTCTTGTCGCGATGCAGTTTCTGAATCCATTCCAGATTGATGATGGGCACGACGCCCACCAGCAGATCGGCGTGTCTGGCAATGTTGACGTCACAGTCGACCAGGCCGCCGTGCAGACCCTCGTAAAACAGCAGATCGCTGTGGCCTTTGATTTCTTCCCACGGCGTGAAGGTTCCAGGTGGCTGGTTATAGGGGGCCGCCTCTTCGTCGTTGTGGAGATATTTCCGGCTCTTCCCCGACCCGGTCTCGCCATATGTACGAAACAGAGTCTCAAGCTCGGCGAACAAATTAGCCTCCGGCCCAAAATGGCTGACATGGGCGTTGCCCTTGGCATGCGCCTCTTCGATCAAGACACGCATCGCGGCACGGTCATAACGGTGGAAAGAGTCGCCCTCGACGATGACGGCGTTGATTTTCTCCCGGCGGAAAATCTGTTCGAACGTCGTCGTCACCGTGGTCGTGCCCGCACCGGACGAACCGGTGATCGAGATGATCGGGTGCTTGCGCGACATAGCCGGTCCTCCGGGTTCAGGCGGTACGAAACAATGAGCGCGCGTTGAACAACGGCGCTTTGAACACGCTCTCCTCGCCTCGGGCATATTCGGCGTGGTACCGGTCCAGGCGGTCCACTTCATCACGGGACCCCAGGATGACCGGAATACGCTGATGGATGCCGGTCGGGATCACGTCCAGCAGACGCTCGAGACCGGTCGAGGCACGTCCACCGGCCTGTTCGACCAGCATCGCCATCGGATTGGCTTCGTAAAGCAGCCGCAGGCGCGCCGGTTGGGCGGGATCCTTCGAACTGGCCGGATACATGAACAGACCACCGCGCAACAGGATCCGGTGCACCTCGGCGACCATCGATGCGATCCACCGCATGTTGAATTCCTTGCCGCGCGGACCGGTCACGCCTTCGATGCACTCGTCGACGTAGCGCCGCACCGGGGGCGCCCAAAAGCGCTCATTGGACACATTCACGGCGAATTCCTGCGCTGCCGGCGGAATGCTCATGGCGGGATGGGTCAAGGCGAATGCACCAATCTCGCGATCCAGCGTGAAGCCGTGCACGCCGGCGCCGAGGGTAAGCACGATCATCGCCACCGGGCCATAAATCGCATAACCGGCTGCCACCTGCTCGGTGCCGGGCTGCAGGAAATCAGCCTCTGTCGGGCGTTCCATGCCCTCAGGCGCGCGCAGCACCGAGAAGATCGTGCCAACCGGCACGTTGACGTCGATGTTCGAGGAACCGTC
>DATAZJ010000115.1:0-2175 GCA_036272115.1 Rhodopila sp.
CATTCTCCGGCAAGAGTCCGTCCACAAAAGTGATAGGAGTCGAGCCCGACCGCTTCGACGGCATGCGCCTGTCGCTCGCCGCGGGCCAGCGGACCCAGGCACCGGGCGGCGAACTGTCGATCGCCGACGCCCTGATGGCGCCCGCGCCCGGACACATCCCCTTCGCCATCGCCAAGGACCGGCTAAATGCTGTGATCGCCGTCAGCGATGCGGAACTCGAGCGCGCAGTGTCCTACGCGTTCCAACGGCTGAAACTGGTGGTTGAACCTGGCAGCGCTGCGGGGCTAGCCGCGCTTTTGGCGGGAAAAGTCGAGGCGAAGGGCTTGTCCATCGGTGTCGTGTTAACCGGTGGGAACTGCGATGTCGCAACGGTGGCGCGCTGCTGCGCGTCAGTCACGGACCCTTAACCGTATTGCTTTACCATTTGCCCCAGAGAGTCCTTTTCATCGCAGCGGCAACCTGAGTAGGATCAACGCAACCATAATAAGGTGGCGTTGGGGCATTTATGGTCGAGGATCTGCGTAGCGGCGCGGCTCGCTATGCTTCCATTGTTGTGTTGGGCGTCACGCTGGCGGTTGTCGGCTTCGGAATCCTGAGCCTTCTGCCGCACCAGCCGGACACGGCCGGCCTCGGCATTCGTTCGCTGAAAGAACTCGCCGCGGCCTACGACCGCGTGAAGCCGGGTGCGACCCGCGCCTCGGCACTGGCCCGTCTCGGCTTCGACACCTCGACCCCGAATGTGGAAGTTCTGTCTTATCTTGGCGTGATGGAGCGCTTCATGGCGCGCGATACCGTCGCCTTCGACAAGCTCGACGTCGCGATCCAGGACTGCATCGAAGCGCGCGACCGCTGCACCGCGCTGGTGTTCACGCCGTCCGAAACGAAAGTCCAGGCCGCCGGCATGTTGTCGGTGTTCGGCATCGACTCGGCCAAGGCGGCCAGTGGACCGGCCGAAGTGACCTTGCTCGTCCAGGACGGCCGCGTCGCCTACAAGATGATCCGCGGCGTCGCGGCCCCTGCCGTCCGCAGCACCACCGTCGCCGCGCGGGCAATAACGGTGCGCGCCACCACCGCCGCGATCCAGCCGGTCTCGTTCCGGGCCGCGACGAACTACTGATCTTCTTTCTTGCCGCACGCCGGATCGGCTTTGCATTGCGCAAGCCGGGTGTCGAACGCCGCTTGCGCCTTGGCGAAGAACGCCCGGCAGCCCTGCGGATCGACGAACGGATTGGGCATCGCGCCCGCCTGCAATTTCGCGAGCTTGCCCTTCATGTCGAAGAACGAGCCATGTGAGGCCAGGAACACATCGCAGGGCAGGGCTTTCAGCGTCGCGAAGCTCTTCTCGTAGTCGGCAGCCTGACCCGGATAGTTCGGGTCGCCGATCAGCCGATAGATCGGCAGGACCGACAGGCTGCACAGGAACAGGGCCGTCTGCGGCTTGCCGTCGACGGTGACCGGCAGCGTCCAGGTCGTGCAGCCCTTGGTGTGTCCGGCGGTGATGTGCGCCATGATCGACACGCCGCCGAGCGTGATGGCTTCGCCGTCCTTGACGATGCGATCCACTTTCACCGGTGGAAACGGCATATGCAGGGCGAAATCGTTGGTCCCACCGGCCTCCAGCACCGGCGCATCCGGCGCACTGGCCACCATCGTGGCGCCTGTCGCCACCTTCAGCCCCGCCAGTCCTCCGGCATGGTCGATATGGGCGTGGCTGTTGAGCAGGTATTTGACCTTCTTGGGATCGAAGCCCAGCGCTTTGATGTGCTCCAGGATCGCCGGCGCGCTGGTGTCGAACCCGCCGTCCAGCAGGATCAGGCCGCCCTTGGTCACCACCAGAAACGACGTCACGTCGCTCATGCCGACGTAATAGAGATTGTCCGCGATCCGGAACGGCGCCTGTGGCTGGTTCATCGCGTCGAACCCAGCTGCAATGGCGGCGGTTTGGTCTGCACCACCGGCGGGCACAAAACAAAGAGCGCCGGCAGCCATCGCCGCCAGCGCTCCAATAAGAGAGGTCCGTTTCATGGACCGAAAGATAAAGCTAGCGCGGCGCCAGCACCATCATCATCTGGCGGCCTTCCATCTTCGGCCACTGCTCCATCTTGGCGATGGGCTCGACTTCCTTATGGACGCGGTTCAGCAGGTCCATGCCGATGTTCTGGTGCGCCATCTCGC
>DATAZJ010000116.1:0-6896 GCA_036272115.1 Rhodopila sp.
CTTGAGTAGTGCCAGCTTTGTGAAGCCAGCTTGAATTCCACGCAGGCCGGCGCTACCGCGGATCAGGGCGATTGGCTGGCCAGAACCGCCGTTAATAGGACCGCGGCATTCCCAGCACGTGCTGGCCGACATACCCCAGGATCAGGTTGGTCGAGATCGGTGCGATCTGGTACAGCCGCACCTCCCGCCACTTGCGCTCGATCTCATATTCCCTGGCATAGGCGAACCCGCCGAACGTCTGCATCGCGGTATCCGCCGCCTTCCACGCGGCCTCCGAGGCCAGCAGCTTGGCGATATTCGCGTCCGCCCCGCACTCGCGGCCGTTGTCGAACAGCGCCGCCGCCCGCCGGCACACCATATCCGCCGCCTCCAGTTCCGCCCATGCCCGAGCGATCGGGAATTGGACTGCCTGGTTCTTGCCGATCGGCGCCCCGAACACGACCCGATCCTTGGCATACTGTGTCGCCTTCTTGACGAACCAGCGCCCGTCGCCCACCGCCTCGCTGGCCACCAGGATCCGTTCGGCGTTCATCCCGTCCAGGATATAGCGGAACCCCTTGCCTTCCTCGCCGATCAGGCTGTCGGCGGGAATGCGGAAATTGTCGAAGAACACTTCGGTCGTGTTGTGGTTGATCATCGCCTTGATCGGCCGCACCTCCAGTCCCGTCCCGGTGTTCTTCGCCGTCATGTCGATCAGGAACACCGACAGCCCGTCGCTGCGCTTCTTCACCTGGTCGGCCGACGTGGTCCGCGCCAGCAGCAGCATCATGTCCGAGTGCAGCGCCCGAGACGTCCAGACCTTCTGCCCGGTCACCACATACGAATCACCATCCCGCACCGCCCGCGTCTTCAACTGGGTCGTATCCGACCCCGTCGTCGGTTCCGTCACCCCGAACGCCTGCAGGCGGATGCGGCCGGCCGCGATCTCCGGCAGATATTTCCGCTTCTGCGCCTCGCTGCCATGCCGCAACAGCGTGCCCATGATATACATCTGCGCATGCCCCTGGCTGGCAACGCAGCCGCTGGCATTGATCTCCTCCAACACCACCGCCGCCGCCCGCAACGGCAGGCCCGACCCGCCGTACTCCTCCGGAATCAGCGCCGCGAGAAACCCCGCCTGAGTCAATTCCTCGACGAACGCGGTCGGATACGCCTCCTTTTCCTCCAGCCCGCTCCAGTAGGTGCCCGGATAGCCGGCGCAGATCCGTCGAACCGAATCGCGCAGTTCGGGAAAATCCTCGCCCAGGGCGACTAGGGTTTCATCTGACATGGACGCGTCTCCGTTGATTCGATCGCCGCGCACGCTGCCTAACCATGGCCGCCGGGTCAAACCCCTGCTAATCCCAGGCGTAGATGAAAATTCTGTTCGTAACATCCACCAGGCTGGGCGACGCGGTCCTGTCCACCGGACTGCTGGACCACCTGATCCGCACCTACAAGGACGCCCAGATCACAGTGGTATGTGGTCCCGTCGCCGAGGGCATCTTCGACCGCATGCCCAACCGGACCCGCACCATCGTCCTGCACAAGCGCTCCCGCAGCCGGCATTGGCTGCCGCTATGGGCGGACGTCGTGCTGCACATCTGGGATCTGGTGATCGATATCCGAGGATCCGCCCTGTCCTGGCTGATCCCCACCCACCGCCGAGCGGTGTTCCGCCGCGTCGACGGTCCCAAGATCGCGCAGCTTGGTGCCATCCTCGGCCTGTCGCCGCCGCCGCCGCCCGTGGCCTGGATCGCCGATGCCGACCGTGAGCGCGCCGCCCAGTTGCTGCCGGCGCACAGACCGGTCATCGCCCTGGCACCCACCGCCAACTGGCCGCCCAAGGTCTGGCCCGCCGACCGCTTCGCCGCTGCATTCCACGCCTTGGCCGCCTCCATCGTCCCCGGCGCCATCCCCGTCATCCTCGGCGGGCCCGGTCCGGCCGAACGCGCCATGGCCGCCCCCCTGCTGGCCGCCCTGCCCCAGGCAATCGACCTCGTCGGCACCTTGTCGCTGCCCGAGGTCGCGGCGGTGCTGCAATCCGCATCCCTGTTCATCGGCAACGATTCCGGCCTGATGCACCTGTCAGCCGCCGCCGGAGCCCCGACGATCGGATTGTTCGGCCCCACCGACGCCGCCACCTACCGCCCGGCCGGCCGCTGCGCCACCGCGGTCATCGCCACCGCCATGATCGGGATTTCCGTCCAGAACGTCATTGAGGCGGCACAAAATCTGCTGGCCTGATTCGATTCAAGGCCTGTATGGTTCGCCATCGCAATAGCGCCACGCCATCGGAAAGCCGCAGCATGCCCCGCCGTGCCATCCTCCCCAACTTTGCCTCCCTGGTCGCCTCCCTGGTCGCCTCCCTGGCCGCCTCCCTCATCGCCGCCCTGGTCGCCGCCGCTTTCGGCGGCTCGGCGCAGGCCGCCAGTCCGCAGATCGAACGCGGCAAATACCTGGTGGAGATCATGGGCTGCACCGATTGCCACACGCCCGGCCACTTCCTCGGACACCCTGATGAGACCCGCTACCTCGGCGGATCGGATGTCGGCTTCGCCATTCCCGGCCTGGGCGTGTTCGTCGGCCCGAACCTCACCCCCGATGAGACCGGCCTGGGCAAATGGACCGCCCGCCAGATCGTCACCGCCATCACCAAGGGTGAGCGTCCGGACGGCCGCATCCTGGCGCCATCCATGCCGTGGCGCGGCTTCTCCGCCCTGACCCAGTCCGACGCCATGGCGATCGCCGCCTTCCTGAAAACCGTGCCCCCGGTCAAAAACAAGGTCCCCGGACCATTCGGCCCGAATGACACGCCGACCGTGTTCGTAATGTCGGTCCAGCCCGCCGCCGCCTACGCCGCCCACAAGCCGTAACCGGCCCCCGCGGCCGGCACGCCGGGGCGGCCGCATCGCCACCCACGCACCAACCGTCCGATCATCCTCCGACCGCCACCAGCAGCGCCGCCAGCGTATCCGCCACCGCCCGCCCGGTCGTTTCGATCTGAACGTCCGCCCGCCCATACAGTGCCTCCCGGCTGGCCAGAATCGCCCGCAGATCGGCCATCGAGCGCCGATTGTCGCGCATCGGCCGCAAATCGCCCTGATCGATCACCCGCTGCATATGGTCCTCCGGCGCCGCCCTGACCCACACCGTCAGGCAGGTTTCCACCAGCCGGGCGAACGTGTCCGCCTCCGCGACGATCCCCCCACCGGCGGCGATCACCGCCTTTGGATGCGTCGCGATCAACCGGTCCAGCACCGCCCGCTCCAACCGCCGGAAACCCGGCTGACCGTGCAACTCCATGATCTCCCCCAACCCGAGTCCGGCCTCCCGCTCGATCTCCTGGTCCAGTTCCAGGAACGGAACGCCCAGCCGCCCCGCCAGAAGCGATCCCAGCGTGGACTTCCCCGCCCCACGCAACCCGATCAGCGCAATCCGGTCCCGATAGCCCGGCACCCGGACGGACGCCGTCGCCACCGCCGGCGCCTCATCCTCCAGCAGCGCCCGCAACCCGACATTCAGCGCCCCGGCCAGCGCCCGCAGCAGCAGGATCGACCCATTGCCGGTCCCCGATTCCACCGCCGAGATATACCGCTCAGACACCCCCGACTGGGCCGCCAGGATGCGCCGCGTCATACCCCGCCGGGCCCGCAGCAGCCGCACCCGCTGGCCCAGCGCGTGCAGGAACGCGGCATCCTCCGCACCCAGGCTCATGCATCGACCCCAAGATGGCGGTGCATCAGCGCCGGATCGGCGGTCAACCCGTCCGGCGCACCCGTCCAGGCGACCTGCCCCTTGACCAGGATCACCACCCGGTCAGCCAGCGACAATACGGCGGAAACGGTCTTATCCACCACCATCACCGCCACGCCGGCCTGCCGCACAACCCGGATCACCCGCCATATTTCGTCGCGCATCAGCGGTGCCAGTCCCTCCGTCGCCTCGTCCAAAATCAGCAGCCTGGGATTGGTCATCAGCGCTCGGCCGATCGCCAGCATCTGCTGCTCCCCCCCGGACAATTGATTGCCGCGATGCCCCGCCCGTTGGCCCAACCGGGGAAACAACATCAGCACCTTAGCCTCGGTCCAATCACCCGCAACCGCGGCGAGGCGCAAATTCTCCATCACCGTCAGGCTGGCGAACACGCCCCGTCCCTCCGGCACCACGGCAATACCCCGCCGGGCTCGAACGAATGCCGGCAACGCCGCCGCGTCGGCACCATCCAGCAGCACCCGCCCGCCCTGCGCAGGCAGCAGCCCGATCAGGGTTCGGATCAGCGTCGTCTTGCCCATCCCGTTGCGGCCCATCAGCCCGATCGTCTCACCCGGTTCGATATCGAGGTCGATCCCGTGCAACACCCGGCCGTCGCCATACCCCGCCGACAGATCCCGGGCACCCAGGATCGCCGTCATACGCCATGCCCCAGATAGGCATCACGCACCGCGGCCGAGGTCCGGATCGCCTCCGGCGCACCGCTCGCCAGCACCCGCCCATCGACCATCACCGTGATGACGTCAGCCACGGCGAACACCACGTCCATGTCGTGTTCCACCAGCAGAACCGCGTGATCCCGCGTCAGATCGCGCAGCAGGGCGACAACCGGTTCGGTCTCCTCCGGCCCAAGCCCGGCGAGCGGTTCGTCCAGCAGCAGCACGTGCGGCGCACCCGCCAACGCCATGGCGATCTCCAGCAGCCGGGCCTGCCCGTGGCTCAGCGTCCCGGCGACCCTGTCCACCGCATCGCCCAGCCCGGTTCGCCGCAACGCCGCCAAAGCGGCCTGCACCAGACCGCCATCATGCGCCGGTTTCAACAGACCAATCGAACACCCGCCTTGCGCGGCGAGCCGAACATTCTCCAGCACCGTCATATCCCGCATGATGTTGGTCCGCTGAAATGTCCGGCCGATCCCCATCCGCCCGCGCCGCCAGGCCGGCAGCAGCGAGATATCGCCGCCGTGCAACACAACGCACCCGTCCGAACACGGGATCTCGCCGGACAACAAATTGACCAGCGTGCTCTTGCCCGCCCCATTCGGCCCGATCACCGCATGCAGCCGCCCCCGTTCCAGCGACAGGGACACCCGATCCACCGCCAGCAGCCCGCCAAAACGCTTGGTCAGGTCGCGACCGGCCAGCGTTCCACCGGCCAGCGTTCCACCGGCCAGCGTTCCACCGGCCAGCGTGCCACCGGCCGTGTGCACATCGATCCGCCGCGCTCCATCCGTCACGGCAGGGCGAACCCCCACCATCCGCGCCGCATCCGCCGGCACGACGATCGCCGGACCACGCCCGCCCATCCCGCCGGGAACGCACCCCGCCAACCCCCGGCGCAGGAACAGCACCGCCAGCAGGAACACCACCCCCTCGACCAACCGAGGCCGGTCCGTCATCAGCGTCCCCGCCTCCTCCACCGCGGTCAGCGCGAACGCCCCCAGGATCGGGCCGTGCAGCGCCCCGATCCCGCCCAGCAGGATCATCAGCAACGCCTCGGCCGAGCGATGCCAGCCCAGCAGATCGGGCGTGACGAACCCATCGGTCAGCGCCGACATATGCCCCGCCAGCCCGGCCAGCCCTCCCGCCAGCACAAACGCGATCAGCTTCAGCCGCTGCACATCGTGCCCCAGCGCAGCCATACGGTTCTCATTGGACCGGATACCTTGCAGCGCATGGCCCAGCATCGTCCGCATCAGCCAGCACAATCCGGCATAAACCCCAATCACCACCGCCAGATTCACCAGCAAAAACACCACGGGCCGAGCCGACCGGGATACCACCCACCCCACGAACGGCCGAACCATGAACAGCCCATCGCTGCCACCCCCCAACGGCGTGTCATGGAACGCAAAGAACAGCATCTGGCCGAACGCCAGCGTGGCCATCAGGAAGAAGAACCCCCGCGTCCGCAACACCAGCAATCCGATCACCAGCGCCGCCAGCCCCGCGACCGCCATCGCGGCCGGCAGCGTCACCCACACCGGCGGCGACCCCAGCAGATACACCGTGTAAGCGCCCAGCCCGAAGAACCCCGCCTGCCCCAGGCTCACCAGCCCGGTCGCCCCCACCAGCACCTGCAAACTCAGCGCGAACAACGCGGCCACCAGCGCCGTCGAAGCCAACTGCATGTGCCAGACAGACGCCCAAAGCGGCATCGAGGCGATCACCAGCGCCGCCGCCCCCAGCAGCCACTGACCGGTGCGGGCAGCGACGATCATCCTCGCCCGAACAGCCCCGTCGGGCGCCACAGCAACACCGCGGCCATCAGCCCGCACACCGCGATACCGGCCGCCTGCGGCAGGTAGGCCTGCCCGAGCGTATCGATCAGCCCCACCAGCAGCGCCCCCCAGAACGCGCCCGCCACCGAACCCAACCCGCCGATCACCACGACAATGAACGACAGGATCAGGAACCCGTCCCCCATGCCGGGATAGACCGACTGCAACGGCGCCGCCAACGCCCCCGCCAGCATCGCCAGCGCCGTGCCGCCGGCAAACACCAGCGTATGGATACGCCCCGCGTCCACACCCAGCAGATCCAGCATCTCGGTATTCTCCGCCGCCGCTCTGATCGCCGAGCCGACCCGCGTCCGCTCGATCAGCCACACCATCCCGCCGGCCACCACCAGACAGATCGCCAGCACCACCAGCCGGTAAGCCGAGTAACCAAACCCACCGATCACCGGAACGGTGAAATCCAGCGCCGCCGGGATCGGCACGCTGTGAAACTCATTACCGAGCAACGCCGACCGGGCTTCCTCGAACAGCAGGATCAGCGCGAATGTCAGCAGCACCTGGTCCAGATGCGGCCGCGAGCGGAACCGTCGGAACAGCACCCGTTCCAGCACCGCCCCCAGCACCACGCCACCCAGGATCGCCGCCGGCAGCGCCAGCCAGAACTGTCCCGTTTCACCCGCAACGA
>DATAZJ010000117.1:0-4018 GCA_036272115.1 Rhodopila sp.
TTCCCCTGGAGCGGTTCTGCGTCAAGGCTTATGGGTGACATCTCTACAGCCGCGATGCGACGCTGCGACCTGCCCGGGACGCGGCAGGAGCGGCGCGTCTGATGTCCCGGTTTTCCTGGTGTTCCGGCAAGGCAAGCGGAGCACGCGATGCCGCAGGAGCCTGAGGTCCTCCGTCTGCTCCAGGCGTACCAGGATATCTGGTTTTCGCATTTTCCCGCGCTTTCGCGCCGGGCGGAGTGGCACATCGCGCATCATCTTTGCATGCGCGGCCGCAACGGCGCGCCCGTGGGCGAACTGTATGGGCTGGCCAAGCAGATTTTCCTGCTCGACGACGCGACAGTGAAGGAACGGCTGCTGTCGATCAACCAGGGGGGATTGTGCGATCTGGATCCCGCCGGACAGATCTACGCCCGCACCATCGCCACCCCGACCCAAAGCCTGCTGCATCAATTCGACGCCCATCTGCTGGCCTTCGCGCGTCCGCTGACCGAAGCCGCCAGGGCGTTCGGGTTCGAGGCGCCCGCACCGCCGCCGGACGAACTATCGGCGGGCTATCGTGCCTTGCTGCTGCAACCGCTGGACGTCTACGCCGAACAATGGGGGATCGCGGTCGACCGGGTGTTCGAATCCGGCCGCCTTTCGCCCGCCCGGCGGATGGATGCGAAGCGGCATCTGATATCCTCCTCGCACTGGAACCTGCTGCACAGCGCCGTCACGTCCTATTACGAAACCCGGGGTTCGGCGGCGGGGAAGGGCGGTATCCTGGCCGACCGGCTGGCCGCGCAACTGCTGCAACTGACCGGCCAGACCCTGCAAACGACGCGGGATCACATCGCCTACCTGCTGGAAATAGGGCTGTTCCAACGCATGCCCGGCAAGGCGCTGCATGTCGCCATCTCCGCCCCCGCGATCAGCCAGATCCACCTCGCGCTCGGTCGTACCGCGGAGCGGTTGCCGGCCATCCTGGACGCGCTGTTCAGTCACGGGACACCGACGGCGGTGGGATTGCCCGCCGGCAACGATATCGGCGAACTGACGGTCACGATCCGACGTGGTCCGCCGGCGGCCGAGGCGCCGGAAACGCGTCACATCCTGAAGGTCGTCGCGCCGCCGGGCAGCGAGCGCAGCATCCCGGTCCACCCACCTGTGACGATCGGCCGGTCTGCACCCAGCGACCTCGTGCTGAGCGGGGCGGACATTTCACGGACCCATTGTCGGATTGTCGCGAGCGGTTCGGGGATCGCCGTCAACGACCTGAATTCGACCAACGGCACGTTCCTGAACGACCGGCGGGTCGCCGCCTCGACGCGGTTGAAAACCGGCGACCGGCTGCAGGTCGGGTCTTATGTGCTGGAGTATCGCCAGGAGAGCGCCAGCATGGCACCGGATGGCATGGAGGGGACAAGGCAGGCGCGAAGCGGCGGTTTGCAGACCGGACGCCCCTGAGACCGAAGTCCGGACGGCGTGAATGCGCCGAATTTCTCTGCCCGGCGGGTTAGTTCCGGTCAGCCTGAAACTCTAATCATCCGTGCGGTGGATATCGTGGACGCTGAGGCCGGCGTCGCTTTCCGACACCTCCAGCCAGCTTCGGTGCCGCAGGGTGCGTTGCGTGTCGAGATAGCCGCTGGTCCAGTGCTCGCGCATCGACGACGCGCTGAATTCATAATCCTTGGCCTGGGTTTCGTAGGCGGCCTGCTGGTAGATCAGTTCGAGGATGGTCGCCTCCGGCATATGCGCCAGGCGCGCCTTTAGCGCCCGCTCGTCCGCATCGAGCTGGTCGTCGGGAATCTTCGCCAGCAGCTTGTTCGCCTGCACGTCGCGGTCGTGCTTTTCGCGGAAGTAGTCGGTGACAAGGCGGGTGCGGCTGGAGAACTGGATATCCTTTTGACGAGCCAGCACGTCGTCCATGTCACGCGGTATCATGCCGCGGGCACTGAACAGGTCGACCTGGAAGATCAGCATGTGCAGGCACGCGGCGTTTTCCAGCACATGCTGCAGCGGCGTGTTGGAAACCAGGCCACCATCCCAGTAGTAGTCGGTGCCGATCTGCACCGCCGGGAAGGCAGGCGGCAACGCGCCGCTGGCCATCACGTGTTCAGGCAGGATTGCCGTCTGGGTGCTGTCGAAATAGGCGAAATTGCCGTTCAGCACGTTGACCGCGCCGGCGGCGAAGCGCACCGAGCCGCTGTTCAGCAGGTCGAAATCGACCAGCCGCAACAACGTCTCCCGCAACGGGGTGGTGTCGTAGAAGGCGGTCGCGGTTTTCGAGCCGCGCGGGCTGATCCACGGGTTTACCGGGTAAGGTTTGAAAAAACCCGGCTGTCCGAGCGTGGTGGTCAGCAGGGCGGACCAGATGTTGGTGGCGCGGCGGGCGGCGTCGCCGTCGGCGGGCAGCAGGGAGACGGGGCGGGCGGTGATGCCCTCCCAGAAATCACGCAGCCGTTCCACCCGGCGTTCGGGCGGGTTACCGGCGATGATCGCGGCGTTGATGCCGCCGATCGACACCCCGGCGACGGTATCGGGCCGCAGCCCGGCTTCATCCAGAGCCTGATAGATACCGGCCTGATAGGCGCCCAGCGCACCGCCGCCTTGCAGGACGAGCGCGATGTTGTCGCAGCCGCGCGGGCGCCAGGGGCGTTTTCCGGGCTGCCTGGCGGGCAGTGCCGGTGTGGATCCGAATGTGTCCATGATGTCCTTCACGCCTCACCGGTCCACCGGGCCGCGGGTAGATAGAGGGTCCTATGACGGACGACAATGCTGGTTCATGATGCGGTGCGGCATGAACTGCCGCCGGCATCGGATGAGAGGATCAAGGCCATGAGTCTGAAGGGGAAAGTCGCCCTGGTCACCGGATCGACCAGTGGCATCGGGCTGGGCATCGCCCGAGCGCTCGCGACGGCGGGGGCGGACATCATGTTGAACGGTTTTGGCGATGCGGCGCAGATCGAGGCGCTGCGGAGCGAGCTCGCGGCATCGCATGGGGTGAAGGTTGGCTACAGCGGCGCCGATATCAGCAAGCCGGACCAGATCGCCGGGATGGTGGCGGACGCGGTGAAATCCCTGGGCTCGGTCGATATCCTGGTGAACAACGCCGGCATCCAGTTTACCGCCAACGTGGAGGATTTTCCGGACGAGCGGTGGGACCAGATCATCGCCATCAATATGTCCGGCGTGTTCCATGGCATGAAGGCGGCCATTCCCGGGATGAAGGCGAAGGGCTGGGGGCGGATCATCAATATCGCCTCGGCGCACGGTCTGGTCGCGAGTGCGCAGAAGGTCGCCTATGTCGCGGCCAAGCACGGCGTGATGGGGATCACCAAGGTGGCGGCGATCGAGCTGGCCAACGCCGGCGTCACGGTCAATGCGATCTGTCCCGGCTGGGTGCTGACACCTCTGGTGGAAAAGCAGTTGCACGATCGCGCCGAGAAGGATGGCAAGACGGTCGAGCAGGAGACTCACGACCTGGTGGCCGAGAAGCAGCCGATGGTGAAGTTCACCACACCGGAACAGATCGGCGGGCTGGCGGTGTTCCTGTGTTCGGATGCGGCGGCCACGATCACCGGGACGCCGCTGTCGATCGACGGCGGATGGGTGGCACAATAACACCGCGGTGATGTAGAACCTCGCCGGTCCCAACCCGACGGAGTTCCCATGCAAACCCAGGAAATCGCCCGGTTTGCGGCGATGATGACGAGGTCCGCCGACCTCAAGCGCCGGATCGCCACCGAACTGGCCGATGCCGTCGTCAAGGTGGTGGATGCGTGTGAGACCAGCCTGCGCGCCGGCGGGAAGCTTCTGTTCTGCGGCAATGGCGGGTCGGCGGCCGACAGTCAGCATCTGGCGACCGAGATGCTGATCCGCCTGCGCGGCAGTCACGAGCGTCCGTCGATCGCCGCTTTGGCGCTGACCCTCGATCCGGCGATGCTGACCGCCTGCGGCAACGATTACGGGTACGATCGTGTGTTCGAACGGCCGTTGCGCGGGCTGGGGCGTCGCGGCGACGTATTGTTCGGCATTA
>DATAZJ010000118.1:0-2288 GCA_036272115.1 Rhodopila sp.
GGAAATGGGCATTTCCGAAAGTACCGTCGAAAAACACATGAGTCGCGGCTTTCTTTTGCTGTTGCGGGCGTTCGGCTATGGCGGAAAAGCACCCGAGGTTACGTCTAATTCCGTGTCGGCCGGAGCCTTGACCAGGAAGCGGGATGCGAAGAAAGAGCGCAGATGAGATCGATGCCGAGGCGGCCGACTGGGCCGCCCGGTTCGATCGTGGTCTGCCGTCTGCCGACGATGAGCAACATTTTCAGGCCTGGCTGTCAGAAGACGACAGGCGACTGGGCGCGTTTGGCCGCATGCGTGCGATCGCGCTTTCATCCCACAAGGCGCGCGCACTGGGAGCCGGCTTCGATCCGGCCATTTTTGCGCCTGCTCCCGAGCCAGCGCCTTCGCGGCGCCTGGTGCTGGGGATGGGCGGCTCGGTCGCAGCCGCCGCACTGATCGGCGCCGCGGCGGGCTGGCGCTACCTGACGCGCAATTCCTATCGTACCGCCAAGGGCGAGATGCGGGTATTCGCTCTTGAGGACGGATCCGTCGTGACCCTCAATACCCAGTCGCGCATCGCGGTGGATTTTTCCGAGCAGACCCGCGGCATCCGCCTGATCGAGGGCGAGGTTCTTTTCGACGTCGCAAAGAATCCTGTCCGCCCTTTCGTGGTCGCCGCGGGCGACACCGAGGTGCGGGTGGTCGGCACCAGCTTCACCATCCGCTGCATCGAGGCTATGCCGGTGCAGGTTCTGGTGCGCGAAGGCATCGTGGATGTCCGCCGGACCGATATCGCCGGGGCAAAGCCGATCCGGATTTCAGCCAATACAAGGGCTGTGACCCCCCTGGATGGCGGCGCCCTGGCGGCGCTGCCCGTGGCGCCCATAGAACTGCGCCGCGAACTGGCCTGGCAGGATGGCCGGATTTCCCTGGAGGGCCAGAGCCTGGCCGTGGCCGTGGCGGAGTTCTCTCGTTACAGCGACACGAGGATCGTCGTCGACGATCCCAGCCTGGCGCGCGAGGAAATCGCCGGGCTCTTCAATGCCAATAACCCGGTGGGTTTTGCCCAGACCATTGCAATGAGCCTGAACGTGCATACCCGCATCGAGGAAGGCGTGGTGCACATCTCCCGTTGAGTGAATAAATCTCCCGGCGGGTGGGGGAAATCTTGTTTGGCCTACGTCTAGGAACGAAACGTCCCCAAAGGGGACGATAATCAGGGGGCGTCGATGATTTGGAATCTCAGAACTGCTTTGACATGCGGGGCGGCGGTGGCTGCGCTGCTGCAGGGGGCCGCCAGCGCCCGCGCGGAAGACCGGGTCATCAACATCCCGTCGGAAGACGTCAGCCAGTCCATTCCCGAATTCGCACGCCAGGAAAACGTGCAGATCATCGCCCCGGTCAGCGAATTGCGCGGCCTGAAGACGCCGCGCATTTCCGGCAATCTGGACATGCAGACCGCGCTCAACACCCTGATTGCCGGTACCGGTCTTGAAGTCGCAGACAATCGCAGCGGGGTGATCGTCCTGCGCCGGGAACTGGCAGGGCCGGTCGTGGATGCCGCAGCCGCCAGTTCAGTGATCGCCGCTGCGGACGTTGCAGCGGCTGCGGCGGGCCCCGCCGAAACCGTAGTCGTAACCGGTTCCCGCGTCATTTCCGACGCCGCCAACTCGCCCACGCCGCTGACCGTCATCTCGTCCGCCGACCTGAAGGCTACGACGCCCAGCAGCATCCCCGACGGCCTGAACAAGCTGCCGATCTTCCAAGGATCAGGTATGGTTGGGCGTCCCGGCGACGGCAGTCACAACTATTCCAGCAACACCCTGAACCTGCGCAATTTTGGCGCCCAGCGGACCCTGGTGCTGCTGGACGGCCACCGCGCCACGCCGTCCAACGACGACGGTACGGTGGATATCGACACCCTGCCGCAGATGCTGATTTCACGAGTGGATATCGTCACCGGCGGCGCCTCCGCCGTCTATGGTTCCGACGCCGTGACCGGCGTGGTGAACTTCGTTCTCGACAAGAAGTTCGACGGCCTGAAATTCGACATCAACACCGGCATCTCGAACTATGCCGACGCTGCGGGCTACAATCTCCAGGGAGCGGTCGGTACCGACCTGTTCGGCGGCCGCGGCCATTTCGAGGCTTCGCTGGAATATCGCCACCGCGATCCGGTCAACCAGAGCGCCCGCCCCAATGGTCCCACGATCCTTCAGGCGTCCGATGGTGAAGCGGGCACCGGCACGGCGGCCGATCCCTTCAACAGGATCGCCAGTGCGCGCCGCCCCAACTCCACCTTCGGCGGC
>DATAZJ010000119.1:0-3899 GCA_036272115.1 Rhodopila sp.
GTAGCAATTCGGTGCCGGGTTCGAGGATGCCGCCATGCACGATGGCGTTGCGTGCATAGCCGGTTGTATAGACGACCTTCAGGCTGGGCCGGCGCGCCCGAGCGGCTTCGACGAGTTGGCGGCCGGTCATGCCGCCTGGCAGGCCGATGTCGGTGAACAGGACATCGATCTCCGCATCCTGGGCCAACACGCGCAGGGCGGAGTGACCGTCCTGCGCCGCGACGACGCGGTAGCCGAGGTCTCGCAGGGAATTGGTCGAATGCTCGCGCACTGCTGGTTCGTCCTCCACCACCAGGATCGTCTCACCATGCCCGAGGGGAATGGGATCGTCGTTGGCCACCGCGTCGGTCTCGGGGCGGGGGTCCAGCAGGCGGGGCAGATACAGTTTGACAGTCGCGCCCTGCCCTATCTCACTGTACAGGTTCACGTGGCCGTCGGATTGCTTGATGAAGCCGTAGACCTGGCTCAGGCCCAGACCAGTGCCCTGGCCGATATCCTTTGTTGTAAAGAACGGTTCGAACACCCGGGATTTGGTTTCGGGGGTCATTCCGGTGCCGGTATCGCTGACCGCGATCATGACGTATTGCCCGGCGGCCACATCTTCATGGTCGGCGGCGTAGGCCTCATCCAGATGGGTGTTGGCGGTTTCGATGGTCAGGCGGCCGCCCTCGGGCATCGCGTCGCGGGCATTCACGGCCAGGTTGAGCAGGGCGTTTTCCAACTGGTTGGCGTCGGCGGAGGTGCGCCACAGGCCGCCGGCCAGCACGGTTTCCAGTGCCACCGCCTCACCCAGGGTGCGACGCAGCAGTTCCGACATGCTGGCAACCAGTTTGTTGGCGTCGAGCGGGCGCGGGTCCAGCGCCTGGCGGCGGGCGAATGCCAGCAGCCGGTGGGTCAGAGTGGCGGCGCGGTCGGCGCCCTGGGCGATCATGCCGAGCGAACGTTTCACTCTGGCATCAGCGGCACCGAGGGGCACCGTGACCAGCATCCGCTGCAGGGTCTCGACGCCGCCGCTGATCACCGTGAGCAGGTTGTTGAAGTCATGCGCGACACCGCCGGTCAGATGGCCGATCGCCTCCATTTTCTGGGCCTGGCGCAGCGACGCCTCGGCTTTCGCTCGGCGTTCCATTTCTTCCGCGACCCGTTGCTCCAGCAGTTCATTGGCTTTGAGGAGTGAGTCACGCGCCTCCTGACGCAGGCGGGCTAATTCGAGGTTGGAACGGACCCGGGTGAGCAGCTCACGCGCGGCAAACGGTTTTACCAAGTAATCATGTGCGCCTGCCTCCAACCCATCATCCCGAGCTTCCTCACCCGCTCGGGCTGACAGCAGAATGACCGGCAGGTCGCGCAGGGCGGGATCGGCGCGGATGCCGGCCAGAAGGCCGAGACCGTCCATACGCGGCATCATGACATCGGACAGGATCAGGTCGGGCGGTGCCGCTCGGGCGGATGCCAGGGCCTGCTGGCCGTCGCCGACGGCCACCACGTCGTAGCCCGGCTGCAGCAGCCGGGTGATGTAATCGCGCATGTCGGCGTTGTCTTCGGCCAGCAGGATACGGCGGCGCAAGCCGGTTTCGGTGTCCGCGGCCAACGCCGCGAGGTCGCGTGACGTCTCCAGGATGCCGGCGTCCTGGAGTGGTTCCCCATCCGGCAGCCAGCGCAGGGCCTCCTCCACGAAGGCGGCGGCGGCGACGGCTTCCGGCGCGGTCCGGCCGATCGCTTCGTGGACGTGGTCGGCGGGCAGATGATCGCTGCCGAACGGGATGCGCACCGAGACCGTGGTGCCGGTGCCGGCGTGGCTTTCCACCGCGATGGTGCCGCCATGCAGGCGGACCAGTTCGTTGACCAGCGCCAGGCCGATGCCGGTGCCTTCCATGGTGCGGCCGCGCTGGCCCTCGATGCGGTGGAACCGGTCGAAGATGTGCGGCAGTTCGGCCTCGGGGATGCCGATGCCGGTGTCGTGCACGGTCAGCAGCACGGTTTCATCGTCCGGCACGGCGGTCAGCGCGACGGTGATGCCGCCGGCCAGGGTATATTTGAAGGCGTTTGAAACCAGATTGAGGACGATCCGCTCCCACATATCGGTATCGACATAGATCAGCCGGTCCGGCAGCGCGCATTGCGTCGTCAGGCGCAGCCCGGCGCGATCGCAGGCGGAGCGGAAATTGCTGACCAGTTCTTGGGTGTAAAGATCCAGTTCGGTGGGCTGATAGCGGGCCTGCACACGTCCCGCCTCGATGCGGGAGAAATCCAGCAGAGCGTTCACCAGCCGCAGCAGGCGCAGGCCGTTTCGGTGCACCATGGCGAGGCGCCCGGCCGCTTCCGGCGCGGCCTGGCCGAGGGCGGCGATCGCATCCTCCAGCGGCCCGAGCATCAGGGTGAGCGGGGTGCGGAATTCGTGACTGACGTTGGAGAAGAATGCGGTTTTGGCGCTGTCGATTTCGGCGAGGGCCTCGGCGCGGCGGCGTTCGGCATCATAGGCGCGGGCGGCGCCGAGGCCGGCGGCGATTTGCGCTGCGACCAGGTCGATGAAGCCGGCATAGGATTCGTCGAACGGGCGATAGGGATTGAGACCGGCGACGAACGCGCCGGCGGGCCGGTCCTGTCCCTGCTGGGCGATCGGCACGATCACCGCCCGGCGGGGCGGCTTGTCCCAGGCACCGAGCGGCAGGCCGGACAGGCCGGTCAGGTCGTGGAGGAGGTGTTTCCGGGCGCCGGACAGCACGGCGGCGATGGGCTGATCCAAGGCGTCGGGCTCGATCGTGCGCTGCTGGTGTGCCGCCTGCTCGTCCGCCAGGTGGATGACGTTGAACGGCAAATCCATGCCGTTGCGGGCGAGGGCGCGAGCGACCGCGGCCAGCGCTTCGGATTCCGACCTGACGACGCCGAGTTCGCTGGCGAGGTCGCGCAATGTGGTGACGCGGCGTTCGCCGATGACGCGCTGGGTTTCCTCCATCACCACGCACAGCATGCCGGCGACGGCGCCGTCATCGCCGGGCAGCGGGCTGTAGGAGAAGGTGTGATAGGTTTCCTCGGGGAATCCGCTGCGTTCGAGGAACAGCAGCAGGCCTTCGTCCCAGGTGGCCCGGCCGGTGCGCATGACCGATTCGATACGCGGTCCGATATCGGTCCAGATCTCCGACCAGACCTGGTTGGCGGGCTTGCCGAGGGCCCAGGGATGCTTGACGCCGAGCGTCGGGGCGTAGGCGTCGTTGTAGAAGAACGTCAGGTCGGTGCCCCAGGCCATCCACATCTGGTAGCGCGAGGTGATCAGGATGCGCAGGGCGGTCGTCAGGCTGTGCGGCCAGGTTTCGCGTGGGCCGAGGCCCGTCGCTGCCCAGTCGACGGCGTTGATCAGGTCAGCCATCTGGCCGCCGGCGAGGGCGAAAGGCGATGTCGCGGCGACGGTGCGCTGGATCGGCTTGTCGTCTGTGGGCCGATTTCTGGCGGGCAAACCTGATTCTCCCATCGTTCTGTTCGATAGCATGACATGCTCGGTGGAGGGTGAAACGGGCCAGCCGCGGTCCGGTGGGGGTTTCACGCAAAGGTGACGGGTAGCGTAACGGGTTGCGGCTTTTGGGGGTGCGCATGGGGAGGGGGCGACGGGGGGTTGGTGTGATGCCGGTCGCGTGGGAGGCTGACGTTCGGCGGTGGTTTCTTGGCGTTGTGGTGGGGGTTGGGTGGCGGTTGGGCGTTGGATCGGGTTCGGTGCTTCCCGCGTCACATGGGGGCAACCGATGCGTGTCGAGGCGTGGATGCCGACCTGCGTCGGCATGACGGGGGAGCGTGGGTGCCTGCGTGTTGTCGTGACGAGGGGGCGCGGGTGCCGGGGGGCGTCGGCTTGATGGGAGCGTGGGTGCCGGGGGCGTTGACGCGACGAGCGGGCGTGGGTGCCGGGG
>DATAZJ010000120.1:0-5693 GCA_036272115.1 Rhodopila sp.
TCGTTGGAACGTGCCCGCGAACTTGGTGATGCCATGGGCCTGCCCGCGCGGCGCACCCAGAGCGAAGCGTTCCGCGTGGTGGCCAACAATCCCGGCGTCGCCAGGGTGGCATTCAGCCAACTGGCGCAACTGCTGGAGAACAACACATTCGATATACGCCTGCGCGAACTGATGATCATGCGGATCGGCTGGGTCACCGGATCGGCATACGAATGGACGCAGCACTGGCGGGTGGCCGCCACCGCCGGAATCCCGCCCGAGGACATTCTCGCGGTGCGCGACTGGCAAAACGCCGAACGGCTGACCCCGGCGGACCGGGCGATCCTGGCTGCCACCGATGAATGCCTCGCCGGCAAATCCATTTCGGATGCAGCCTGGACCGAGGTGACGAAACACGTCACCGACCCGGGCCAGCAGGTGGAATTCGTCATCGCAATGGGCAACTGGATGACGTTTTCGATGCTGTTCCGGAACCTGCGCATTCCGCTGGCAAGCGACCTGATGCCCTGGCCGCCCGACGGCCTGGCGTCCCCGGCAGCATAGCGCGGGGGCGAATGTAACGATTACGCACGCGGACAACGGCAGGAGGAACCCATGGACGAAGCGACTCGGCTACCGGCGGATATCGATGCACAGCCTTTGGTCCAGGCCGCCGCCGCGATGCGGCCGGTGCTGCGCGCCTGTCGTGATGAGATCGAACGGGAACAGCGCCTGCCCACGGCATTGGTCGCGCAACTGCGCGCCGCGGGCTTCTACCGGATGGTGATCCCGCGCGCTTTGGGCGGTCTGCAGGTCGATCCGCTGACCTATCTGCGTGTCGTCGAACTGCTGGCCGAGGGCGCCGGTTCGGTGGGCTGGAACGTCTGCAACAACAGTATCGGCCAACTCGTTACGCTGGGTTTACCCGATGAGGGCGTGCAGGAAGTGCATGGACCCGCCCCCTCCATCATCGCCGGCACCGCCGTGCAGGGCGGCGGACAGGCCGTCCCCGTGGAGGGGGGTTACCGCATCAACGGCCACTGGACCTTCGGCACCGGCTGCCAGGAAAGCGCCTGGATGCTGGGCAGTTTTCAAATCCTCGATGACGGCCAGCCGCGCCGTCGCGCGGACGGCGCCCCGCTGTTCTGGCGAGGCGTCTTCCCGCGTGACGAAGCGCAGGTGGTCCCGGGAAGCTGGGATGTGACCGGGCTGCGCGGCACCGGCAGTTTCGACTGGATCGTCGAGGATGTCTTCCTGCCGGAACGGCGCACCATGGTCCATGCCGGCGTGCCGCTGGACAATCAGTGGGCGCGTTGGCCGGGGATCAGCTATGCGCTGCCGAGCCAGGCTTGGGTGGGGCCGCATCATAGCGCGGTGATCACCGGGATCGCTCGCGCCGGCGTCGACGCGCTGGTCGCGCTGGCGGTCGAGAAGATGCCGCGCGGCCGTACCGGTAGGCTGTGCGAGAACCCTCAGGTACAGGATGCGGTCGGCCGAGCCGACGCGATGCTGAATGCCGGACGCGGCTATCGCGGCGCCATGATCGCCGAACTCTGGAATACCCTCGCCGACGGGGGAGAAACCACGCTGGAGCAGCGGGCGAGGTGTCGTCTGGCCGCCGTCTATGCCGCCGACAGCGCGCGCCACGCGATGGACCTGGTCTACCGGCACGGTGGCAGCACCTCCTTCAAGCGCGAAAGCCGGCTGGCGGAGTGCTGGCGCGACCTGCACGTCGTCGGGCAGACGGCGACGATCGCGCCGGAGTGGTATCCGATCGGCGGACGCGCGTTCCTGGGCATGGATCCCGGGTCACGGCTGCGGTAGGGCGCGAATCGGTGGCATGATGAGATTTTCGTGATCCACAAAACCGCACGAAGCCGCGATCGTCGCCGTCAGGCCCGGTATTGCGCCGATTACCAGCGATGCGACTTGACCTTACCCCCGCCGAACATCATGTTCCCGCCGAATTAACCGAACGATGAGGCCTGATGTCAAAAGAGGATATGATCGAATTCAGCGGTACGGTGATGGAGCTTCTGCCCAACGCCATGTTTCGTGTGAAGTTGGATAACGAGCACTCCATTCTTGCCCACACCAGCGGCAAGATGCGGAAGAACCGCATCCGCGTGCTGGCCGGTGACCGGGTGAACGTCGAGATGACGCCCTATGACCTGTCCAAGGGCCGCATCACCTTCCGCTTCAAGTAGAGTGCAAAACCAGCGGGTGACTCCGCCCCCGCTGATCCTGGCTTCTTCCAGTCCGCGACGGCTGATGCTGTTGAAACAGATCGGCATCGTGCCCGATCAGGTCGTCTCCCCCGACATCGACGAAACGCCCCGGCGCGACGAATTGCCTCGTCCGTATGCGATGCGCATGGCCCAGGCCAAGGCGGCTGCGGTGGTCTCGTCCGATCATCTGGTGCTGGCCGCCGACACCGTGGTGTCCGCCGGCCGCCGCATTCTGCCCAAGGCGGACAGTCCGGCGCAGGTGCGTGCCTGCCTGGCGCTGCTGTCGGGCCGGCGCCACCGGGTAATGACCGCGATCGTCCTGGCCGGCCCTGGCGGCCATGTCACCGACCGGCTGGTCGAAAGCATCGTCACCTTCAACCGCCTGACAGATACGCAGATCGAGCGCTACGTCGCCACGCGGGAAGGCGAGGGCAAGGCCGGCGGCTATGCCATCAACGGCGAGGCGGCCAGTTTCGTGCGCTTCCTGTCCGGCAGTCACTCCGGCGTGGTGGGGCTGCCCTTGTTCGAAACCGCGCAATTGCTGCGCGGGCATGGCTGGCAGGTGCCGTGACCGTCTCGATCCGAGTCGCCACCAGTCCAGGCGAGGCTCGGATCGCGGTGGTCGACAACAATCGGCTGCTGGATTTTTCCCTGTGGCGTTTCGGCACACCCGATGGTGTCGGCGACGTGCATCGCGGCCGGATTGTTGCCCATGTGCCGGCCATGGCCGGTGCTTTTGTCGCCCTGGCCGATGCCGAGGGCTTTCTGCCCGACAGCGA
Organism: Rhodopila sp.; assembly: GCA_036272115.1. Classification (GTDB taxonomy): domain Bacteria; phylum Pseudomonadota; class Alphaproteobacteria; order Acetobacterales; family Acetobacteraceae; genus Rhodopila. The sequence goes on from DATAZJ010000120.1 coordinate 2,987, forward strand.
GGGTGCCAAGGGCCTGGCGGCCGGCGCCATCCTGACTGTCCGCATCACCCGCGCCGCGCAGGGCCATAAAGGGCCCCGCCTGACCGCCAGGGGCTGCGATCCCGCTTCCGGTGGACCCGTCGGGTTGGTCCACCGCGGCCCCGATCCGCTGGCCCGCCTCGCTGCTCGCTATCCGGGTGCCGCTGTGTGGGTGGATGACGCCGGGTTGGCGGCGGCGTCTCGGCTGGGGGATCGCGTATCCGTCGCGGCCGCGGTCTGGGACGATGATGTGGCGGAGGCGGTCGATGTGCTGTCGCATCCCGTTGTGACGCTGCCCGGCGGGGCCAGCCTGTCGATCTGGCCGACGCCGGCACTGGTCGCGATCGACGTGGACGCCGGTGGCGCACTAACGGGCGCCGGTGGGGCGCGATCCCGGCACGAGGCGCTGAACCGAGCGGTGGTGCCGGCGCTGGCGGAGCAGATCAGGCTGCGGAATTTATCCGGCGGGATTGTCGTCGATCTGGCCGGGCTGTCGCCGCGCAAGCGAGCGGTCCTGGCGCCGGATTTCGTCAACGCCCTGGCCGGCGATCCGTTGCGCCCCCGCTTCCTGGGCTTCACCGCGCTGGGCCTGGCCGAGATCGTGCGTCCCCGAGTGCATCCGCCGCTGCACGAATTGCTGGCCGGACCGCTCGCAGCCGGCCTGGCGGCGCTGCAGGCGGTGATGGCGGCGTTCGGACAGGACCCGCGCGGCATGCCGGCGTTGCGAGCGCACCCGGCGGTGCTGTCGGCATTACAGGGCGACGCGGCAGCCCTGGCGGACCTTGCGCGGCGGACCGGGCGCGCGGTTACACTGCGGTCTGACCCGTCGCTGCCGGCGACGGCGTGGGCGCTGGAGAAGGATCATGGCTAAACAACTACCGGCCTGCCCGATTTGCGGGCGGCGTTCGTCCGAGGCCAACAAGCCGTTCTGCACGCCGCGCTGCCAGGAGGTCGACCTGGGGCGCTGGCTGACCGGGGTGTACCGCATCCCCGGGTCGCCGGCCGAACTGGACGACGATCCGCCGCCATCTTCGGATGCGGCGTAAGGATCGGTCGAAACCGGCTTGATCCCTGGACGGGCATGGGTTAAGCACCCGGCCTCGTTGCCGATCCCTTGGGCCGCTTCCCTGGTTCGGTTACGGTGTGCCCAGGTAGCTCAGTTGGTAGAGCATGCGACTGAAAATCGCAGTGTCGGTGGTTCGATTCCGCCCCTGGGCACCATTCCATCAACCAGGTCATAGATTTACAATGCCGTGGGGTTCTTCGCCGGTCAGCCGGTTGACGGCCGGCCCAGGCAAGGACATTCGCCTGCTCATGTATATCAGGAGCGGTCGGCGGATCAGGAAGCCGACCGCCGCGTCGGTCCGCTGGCGTGATCGTCCGAGGTCCAAGGTCGGAAAGCGCGGCCATCAATCCGGATCTGTTGCCTTGGTAGCAGGCGTGTCGCACCATCATACCGCCAACCATTGCCGCGAGTATCACCATGGATGCCGATCTGCCTGATTACGAACGGGCCCCGAACCAATGGGGCTCCGCCAAGGTTGCCTCCTGGTTTCCAGGCTTCACGCACCTGAACATGGCCACCAGCGGTGCCGTCATCCGGCTGCGCCATGGCGGATCGGGGCCGCCGCTGTTGCTGCTGCACGGCAATCCGCAGAACCACGTCGCCTGGCATCGTGTAGCCGCCAGGTTGGCACAGAACTATCACGTCATCCTCCCGGACCTGCGCGGCTACGGCGACAGCTCCTTGCCCGAAGCCGGACCCGACAACATCAACTACAGCTTCCGAGCCATGGCGCAGGACGTGGTCGAGGTCATGGAGCAACTCGGTCACAAGCGTTTCTTTGTGGCCGGCGTCGATCGCGGTGGCCGGGTGACACATCGCCTGTGCCTCGATCATCCCGATCGCGTCATCAAAGTATGCCTGATGGATGTGGCACCAAACTATTACGTGTGGACAAATCCGACCAAGAACTGGGTCATCGGGACCTGGCATTGGGCCTTCATGGCGCAACCCGAACCGTTTCCAGAACGGATGATCAGCGCGGTGCCGGCGGAATTCTTCCTGAAGTCCCGCATGACCATCCGCGGCGGCACCGGCATCGGGTTCTTCGACCCCGCGGCGATGGACGAATATATCCGCTGCTATACATTGAAGACGATTTCAGGCTCCTGCCGCGACTATCGCGCGACCGCCACAAGTGATTTCGTCATCGACACAGCCGATCGAGACCGCAAGATCGACGTGCCGGCGATGATCCTGTGGGGCGCGCGCGGCCACCCGCCGGAACGTGCGAAGGAGTTCCTGGACATCTGGCAGCGTTTTGCCAGCCGCATTGAATACGCCGAGGGTTTCAATTGCGGCCACTACATCGCCGAGGAAATTCCCGACACGTTGCTGCGGTGCTTTATGGATTTCTTCGTCCCGGCGTAATGACTTCACTGAAAGCCAATCGCCGGCCAGGCGCCGCGAGAATAATCGTCAGCGCCACCGCGAGCGGCCGTCTGCTCTTTGGCCTGGGAATTGGACGGCACGGCGGTCGGCGCGGCCTGCGCCGAGGGCAAACCCAAGGGCGCCGAACCAGCGACCGCGGCGGCTTCCCTGACCGGGTCTGCCATCAGTCGCAATTTTCAGTGTGAGCCGGGGCCACCAGTTGGCACCTATCGGGCTTCATTACGGTGAAAGATT
>DATAZJ010000121.1:0-3387 GCA_036272115.1 Rhodopila sp.
CGCGGTGATGTATGCCATGTCGAACGGCGGATCCTGCCGCATCAGCACCACGTCCATGCTGCCCAGGTCGATCGTCGCCATCGGTTCGAATTCATGGAACGCACCGTGCCGGCGGGCGACCTTCACCTTGTGCCCACGCGCGAACAGCCGTTCCTCACGCTTGCCACCGTCGGGGCGCGACACGCCCTCCTTCAGCGCCATGTGGCGGACCTCATAGTGCCACAGCGTGTGGCCGCGCGCCTGTGCCTCCAGCATCAGGGCGAAGGTGGAGTCGCCGTCAATATTGACGGTTTCCATCGGGTCCATCTGGACCGCGACCTTCAGCGGGCGAGCCATGCGCAATCCCCTATCCGGTTGCGCCTGTCCTTACGGCGTCCGCCGGATGAGGGGAAGAGCGGGGCAGGGGGAAGGGCCCGCGTCAGGAGGCCGAGGCCACGCGATCCGGCGCCAGCGCCTTATAGCGCTCGCTGCTGCTGATCAGGTGCGCGCGCATCGCGGCGCGGGCGCTCTCGACCGAACCGGACTCGATGGCGGCGACGATCGCCCGATGCTCCTGCTGGAACGTCATCAAATACGTCCGCAAATTCAGCGCTCGGATTCGCACGCTGGCACGCGGGATGATGAAGCGGCCGAGGAAGTTCAGGAACTGGCGGAACTGCGGGTTGGCGGTGGCGTCGGTGATGGCGGCGTGGAAGGCGAAGTCCTCGGCGACGGCCGGCTCGCCGCGCTGGATCGCCGCGTCGATCGCCGCCAGCGCCGCCCGGATGGCCTCGCGCTGCGCCTGGGTCGCACGTTCCGCCGCCAACCCGGCCGCCTCGGTCTCGACCGCGGTTCGCAGCTCCATGATATGCAGCGCGTCCGTCAGCGAGGCGGCCTGGCCGGGTTCCAGCCGAAACAGCGCATGTGCCGGCTGTTCCGCGACGAACGATCCGATTCCCTGGCGGGTCGTCACCAATCCCTCCGCCCGCAACGCCGCCACCGCTTCGCGCACCACCGTGCGGCTCACGCCCATCGCATCCATCATCGCCTGTTCGGTGGGCAGGCGCGTGCCGGGGGTCAGCCGGCCGCTGGCGATATCGGCGGCGATGCGCTGGCCGGTCTGCCGCACCAGCCCGCGCGGGGGACCGAGCGAGGTGAGCGACGAAAGGGTTTTTTTGGATCGTGCCGGCATGAGACCGTTGCGCGCTTGCATCCCAGTTGTCAGTCATCGTATGACTGCCCGCGGCAATGAGCAAGCCGGTGATGCCGGTTCGGGAGGAAACGATGATCGGTAAACGTGACGCGATGCGGTTCGCCGCGGCTGGACTTCTGGTAGGGGCGGGTGGTTTCGCGCGTTCGGCCTCGGCACAGACAAAGATGGTGTTCAAGGCGTCCGACGTTCATCCCGAAGGCTACCCGACCGTCGTGGCGGTCGAGGAGATGGGCAAGGAACTGTCCAAGGACACCAGCGGCCGGCTGACCGTGCAGATGTACGCCTCCATGCAGCTTGGCGGCGAAAAGGAAGCCATCGAGCAGGCGCAGATCGGCGCCATCGCGCTCGCCCGGGTCAGCGTCGGTGCGCTGGGTCCGGTGATCCCCGACCTGAACGTGCTGAATCTGCCGTTTCTGTTCCGCAACACGGAACACGCGGAGAAAGTGCTGGACGGGCCGATCGGGCAGGAATTGCTCGATAAGGTGACCAATCATCCGACCGCCAACCTGATCGGCCTGTGCTGGATGGATGCCGGCGCGCGCAACATGTACGACACCAAGCGGCCGATCACCGACCTCGCCGACCTGAAGGGGTTGAAGATCCGCGTCATCGGCAATCCGATGTTCGTCGACATGATGAACGACCTGGGCGGCAACGGCGTTGCGATGGGCTACGACCAGGTGTTCACCGCGTTGCAGACCGGGGTCGTGGACGGCGCGGAGAACAACCCGCCGAGTTTCGTGTTCGACAACCACTACCAGGTCGCGAAATACTACACGCTGACCGAACATCTGATCGTTCCGGAGATGCTGGTGTTCTCCAAACCGATCTGGAACAAGCTGTCCAAGGATGACCAGGCGCTGGTGCAGAAGTTGGCACGCGCCGCGCAGATGCGCGAACGCGTGCTGTGGAACGAATATGAGGCCAAGGCGCTGGCGAAGATGAAGGAAGCCCATATCCAGATCGTGACGATCAAGGACAAGTCGCCGTGGCAGGCGGCGGTGAAGCCGGTGTGGGACAAATACGCCCCGCAATTCGCCGACATCATCAAGCGCATCCAGGCTGTGCAGTAGACGATGGCGGTGTGCGGGATGATACCGGCGTCGGATCCTGTGTCATGGCCGGCCTCGTGCCGGCCACCCACGACTTTGGATGTGTTGCTGAATAACGGCTTCGACATTGGCACTGTCGCCCAATCCCGTCACGGCGGGCGCAGGCCCGCCATCAACGCCTTTTCCGAGACGCCCACCGCATGTCATGGATGGTGGCCCCGCGCCCGCCATAACCACGCATGTTGACGCTGTACCGCCGCATGATGGACGCGCTCTACCTGCTCTGCGTCGTGGTGGCGGGATCGGCGATGGTGCTGATCTCGCTCATCGTGCCGTGGGGCGTGTTCACGCGCTACGGGCTGAACAGCGCGTCATCCTGGCCCGAACCGGCGGCCATTCTTTTGTCCATTGTGCTGACGTTCTTCGGTGCGGCCGCCTGCTACCGGGTCGGGCTGCACATGCGGGTCTCGTTCGTGCGCGACCGGATGCCGCCGTGGCTGGGGCGCGCCGCCGACATACTGGCGGAGCTGCTGATGGCAGCCGTCGGGGTGTTCATGATGGATTGGGGGTACGGGCTGTGCGCCACCACCTGGAACCAGTCCATCGCCGAGTTCCCCGCCCTGTCGGTCGGCGTGACCTATCTGCCGATCCCGCTGGGCGGGTTCTGCCTGCTGCTGTTCGTGATCGAGCGGCTGCTGATCGGGCCGCCCGTGGATAAAATCGGCGACGCGCACGCCGCCGTCGCCCCCACAGTCGCGTTCGAGTAAGCGGAATCCGCCCATGGATGTTCTGATCGTTATCGGCACGCTGTTCGCCTGCATCGCGATCGGCGTGCCCATCGCCTACGCGCTGGGTCTCGCCGCCATGGCCGCGGCCTGGTGGATCGACATCCCGCCCGAGGCGGTGATGCTGCAAGTCTCCAGCGGCGTGTCCAAATTCGCCATGCTCACAATCCCGTTCTTCGTCCTCGCCGGCGCGATCATGGCCGAGGGCGGCATGGCCCGCCGCCTTGTCGGCTTCGCCAACGTGCTGGTCGGCTTCATGCGGCTGCGCGGCGGGCTGTCGGTGGTGAATATCGTCGCGACGACGTTTCTGTCCGGCATCTCCGGCTCGGCGGTCGCCGATATCTCGGCGGTCGGTTCG
>DATAZJ010000122.1:0-1518 GCA_036272115.1 Rhodopila sp.
GCGCCTGTCCGACAAGGTTCTGATTGCATTTCACCACGCCTGCGACCAGGCGGATTTCGAGGTCGCGGAGCAGCTTCTCCACATCCTGGAGATGATGCTGACCCGGCGACCGCTGACCCCGGATGGAACCCGCCGACGAAATATGGAAAGCCTGATCGCGGCGCATGAACGTCTATGGCATTTGCGTCACCCCAACTCCGACGAGATGTAGGCCAGTGGTCGCGCCTCGGCCATCGGGGCGCCATATCCGGACATCGTGGGAAGGCGAAACAGGGCGTCATTCGTGCGGGCCATCGCTGCGGCGGTGAATAACGCGATTAACCAACGTGTTATACCAACCGGCATTGATGTTGACCCATCGGTAGCGCCGCGCAACCGTCATGGCGAGCGTAGGCTCGCCATCCATGCCTTTGTTTTCGCACGTAAAAGGCGTGGATACCGGCATGCGCCGGCATGACGGACGGGGTCAACCGAAGAGTCTGCATCAATGCCGGTTGGTATTAGTGGTCCGATCCCGACAGAAGCATCCCATGCGGTCGGGTGAATCGGCCCACAAAAGCAAAGGTTAGTGGTCCGATCTCGACAGAAGCATCCCATGCGGTCGGGTGAATCGGCGCACCAAATCAAACACGCTAGCGATCCAGCGGCAGCGCCGAACCGTCCCTCAAGATCGCCTCCGCGTCCGGCGTGAACGACCCGTCCGGGTTGTGCAGCACCAGTCCGGCGGCAAGCCGCAGCGGCGTCAGCCCATTTTTCACCCCACGCACCAGCACCAGTTTCGCCGGCCGCCCGGTTTTTGGCCATAGCGGGAACAGGATCGAGCAGGGACAGCGGTATCGGCCCATCGCCGCCAGGCACGCGGGAACCATCCCGGCCGGCACCACCAGCGTCAGGCTGCCACGATCGCGCAGCGCTCCACCCAGCCGCTCGATCCAGATCTCGATCAACTCCCCGGAGCCGCGTTTGGCGGAATTCCGAGCTTGGGTGGATGAGGCCGGGCTGTCGGGCGGGTGATATGGCGGGTTGGCGATGGCGTGGTCGTACGCGCGAGGGAACACGGCGGTCTCCAGGCGTTCGGCGATGATGTCGATGCCGGTGAAGCCGTTGGCTTGCGCATTGGCCGCCGCCAGGGCCGCCATCGCCTCGTCGGCCTCCACGCCGGTGGCCTTTATGCCGGGAACCCGAACGCCCAGGCACAGCAGGGCCGCACCGGCGCCGGTTCCTGCCTCCAGCACATGCTCATGCGGCCGAACCGGGACCGAGGCGGCCAGCAGCACCGGTTCGATCCCGCTGCGAAAGCCGTCGGCCGGCTGGCGATAGATCGCGCGTCCGCCAAGCAGATGCCCGTCGGTGATCACAATTCGCCCGCATCGCGCAGAATCCGGCAGGCTCGGGAATAATCGTCGGCGCTGACGACCAGGCGGCGCGGGATCGCCCCGGCGCTGCCTTCCAGGACGCTGGTATGGCCGTCGAGCAGCACCGCCTCTATGCCGGCATCCGCCAGAAGGGCCGTCAAAA
>DATAZJ010000123.1:0-3853 GCA_036272115.1 Rhodopila sp.
GCTGCCGGGTTTGGGTGTCTCGTCGTTGTCGCGGGCCAGGCGGGCGGCGACGGCGGGCGGTGATACGATGCCGTAGCGGGCGATCAGCGCGCGAGCCTCGGCGAACGTCGTGGCGTCGGGGACGGTGGGGCCGGAGCCGATCACCGCCGGGTCGTCGCCGGGTACGTCGCTGATCGCAAGCGTCACCACGCGGGCCGGCGCGGCGGCGGCGGCCAGGCGACCACCCTTGATGGTGGACAAATGCTTCCGGACCGCGTTCATCTCGGTGATGTTGGCGCCGCAGGCCAGCAGCGCGCGGTTGATCGCCTGTTTGTCCAGCAGCGTCAGTCCGGCGACCGGCGCTGCCAGCAGGGCTGAGGCGCCGCCGGACATTAGTGCGATCACGAGGTCGTCTCTGGTTAACCCGCGAACCCGTTCCAGCAGCTTCAGCGCGCCGCGTTCGCTGTTGGCGTCGGGGACGGGGTGAGAGGCCTCGATCACCTCGATCCGCCGAGTCGGGACGGCATGGCCATAGCGCGTCACCACGGTTCCTTCCAGCGCGACGTCGGGCCAAGCGTCCTCCAGCGCGGCGGCCATGACGGCGGCGGATTTGCCGCCGCCGACGACGATGCAACGGCCGGATATGGGTTTTGGCGGCAGGTGGGCGGCTAGCACGGTCCGCGGGTCGGCCGCGGCGACGGCGGTGTCGAACAAGGTGCGCAACGCATCTCGGGCTGTCGCGTCGCTCCATGCGTCTTGAGGCATCGAACGCTTCCTCTCATTTTCCGGCTGGGAGAGTATGGCGAAGCCGGCGCGGGCGCGCCATCTTGGGGAAACCGTGAAGGAGACAACCATGCCCGTACTCGAACTGGACGCCGCCACCCGCACCGAACTGGAGGCCGCAGCCTTCCGCCGCTTGGTGGGGCATCTGCGCGAACGCACCGATGTGCAGAATATCGACATGATGAACCTGGCGGGATTCTGCCGAAACTGCCTCAGCCGGTGGTACCGCGAGGAAGCCGCGACCCAGGGGATCACCATCGCCGATCCGGATGCGCGGGAGATTGTCTACGGCATGCCATACAAGGAATGGCAGGCAAAGTACCAGGCCGAGGCGTCGGCCGACCAGAAGGCGGCGTTCGCCAAGGCGCATCCGGAGCATTGAGTTCCGCCGCGGGCCTGGCCGGGTGACCGGCCGGGTCCTGTGCCATTGACCCCGGCGTCCCTCGAAGCTATCCCCGCCCGCCCTGCCATAGCGGAGAGACGAGGCACCATGGCCAAAGCCGTGAGCGAAGAAGAAATCAAGTCCGGCGGCGTCGCGGTCGATCGTCTGCGTAGCCTTGTGGAGCGAATCGAGCGTCTCGAGGAAGAGCGCAAGGCACTCGGTAGCGACATCAAGGACATCTACGCCGAGGCGAAGTCCGCTGGTTTCGATCCCAAGGTGCTGCGTCAACTTATTCGCATCCGCAAGCAGGAAGCGGCCGAGGTGGAGGAGCAGGAGACCATGCTCGATATCTATCGGCGCGCGCTGGGGATGTGACGGCGGCCCGGGCCTGGTCCAGTAGTTTTCTGCTTTATTTGTGGAATTTGGCAAAGTCGTGGGTGGCCGGGTCAAGCCCGGCCGTGACACGGGGTGCGAGTCTACAGCGAAATCTTGAAGAATGCCCCCAGCTCGCCGATGATCCCGCGGCGGAATGCCAGCACGCACACGCAGAAGATTGCGCCCTGCGTCACCGTCACCCAGGCGCCGAACTGCGCCAGGTAGTTCTCCATCGACGTTACCACCACCGCGCCCACGGCGGGGCCGAACACTGTTCCCAACCCGCCCAGCAGTGTCGTCAGCACGACCTCACCCGACGTCGAGTAATGCACGTCGGTCAGCGTTGCGATGCCGAACACCAGGGCCTTGGTGCCGCCCGCGACTCCCGCGAGGGTGCAGGACAGCACGAAGGCGATCAGCTTGTAGTCGTCGGTACGATAGCCCAGTGACGTCGCCCGGGGTTCGTTCTCGCGGATGCCTTTCAGCACCTGTCCGAACGGCGAGTGGATGATCCGGTGAATCAGCAGGAACCCGGCGATGAAGACGACGGCAACCACCCAGTACATCGCCATGTCGTTGTTCAGGTTGATGACGCCGAACAGATGTCCACGCGGCACCTGCTGGATGCCGTCCTCGCCTCCGGTGAAGGGGGCTTCCAGGCAGAAGAAGTAGACCATCTGCGCCAGCGCCAGGGTGATCATGGCGAAATAGATCCCGGATCGCCGGATCGCCAGGTAGCCTAGCACTAGCCCCAGCACCGCGCCGGTCAGGCCACCGATGATGATCGCGACGATGGCGTCCACATGCCACGCCTTCATGGCCCAGGCGGCGAGATAGCTGCCCATGCCGAAGAACGCAGCCTGACCGAATGACAGCAACCCGACATAGCCGATCATCAGGTTGAAGGAACAGGCGAACAGCGCGGCGCAAAGCACCCGCATCAGAAACACCGGATACAGCACGTAGGGGCAGATCACGATCAGGGCCAGCATGACCAGGAAGGCGATGAACTGCGTGCGCGAGAAGCCGAACATCTCAGGCCGCCTTTCCAAAGAGGCCGCGCGGCTTGACCAGCAGGACGATCACCATCACCACGAACACGACGGTGGCGGACGCCTGCGGATAGAAGACTTTCGTCAGGCCCTCGATCACACCCAGGCCGAAGCCGCTGATGATCGATCCCATGATAGATCCCATGCCGCCGATCACCACCACGGCGAACACGGTGTTGATGAAATTGTCGCCCATGTTGGGGTTGACCGAGTAGATCGGCGCCGCCAGCACCCCGGCGAACGCGGCCAGGGCCACGCCACCGCCGAAGGTCAAGGTGACCAGGCGCGGCACGTTGACGCCGAACGCCTGCACCAGCGGGGCGTTTTCCGTCGCCGCCCGCAACGTGGCGCCGAGCGAGGTCTTCTCGATGATTGCCCACGTCGCGAGGCAGACCACCAGTGCCGCGACCACAACCCAGCCGCGATAGATGGGCAGGTACATGAACCCCAGGTTGACGGCGCCCTGCAGGATTTCAGGGATGCGGTACGGCAGGCCGGAACTGCCATAGCCGTTGCGGAACAGACCCTCGATAACCAGCGACAGGCCGAATGTCAGCAGCAGGCCATAGAGATGGTCCAGTTTGTACAGCCGGCTTATGACGACCTTTTCCAGGATGACCCCGAAAATGCCAATCAGCAGCGGTGCCAGGATCAGCGCCGGGAAATAGCCGATGCCGACATAGTTCAACAGCATCCACGCCGCGAAGGAGCCCATCATGAACAACGCCCCATGGGCGAAGTTGATGATGTTGAGCATGCCGAAGATCACCGCCAGCCCAAGCGACAGCATCGCGTAGAAGGCGCCGTTGATGAGCCCGAGCAGAAGCTGTCCGAACAACAGCGGGGCGGGAATGCCGAAGATCATTAACATGGTTGTTTCCCGGCCCTGCCGTTCCTCTGTGTTGATTCAAGCCTTGACGAGAGAGCGGCGCCCCTCGGCCATCGTCGTCGAGACGTGTTGGTATGTCAGTCGCATCAAATGAAACCTTTACGCCTTGACCAGCGGGCAACCGCCCTTGTCCAGCGGGCGGAACGCCTCATCGGCCGGCGTGGTCCCGAGAAGTTTGTAGTAATCCCAAGGACCTTTGCTCTCCGAAGGTTTTTTCACTTCCCACAGGTAGGACGGGTGGATACAGCGGCCATCGACACGGATCGATCCCTTGCCGAAGCAATCATCGTCCGTCGGCATCGCCTTCATCCGGTCGACCGTGGCGGCGCCGCTCTTTTTTGCCTCGGCAACACCCATCGCGGCCACCGTCTTGAGGTAGTGCAGCGACGAGGA
>DATAZJ010000124.1:0-2557 GCA_036272115.1 Rhodopila sp.
GATCATGACGACCAGCACGCTTGACACTGTGCGGTTGCAACTCGTGGCGAGAGAACCGGAGCTTCGGCGCCGCGGTGTGCGGCATCTCGCGGTATTTGGTTCCGTCGCCCGTGGCGAGTATAGTCTGGACAGCGACATAGACCTCGCCGTCGAGATTGAGGACGGCCGTTCCTTTTCACTGATCCGGTTGGAAGAAACCCGGCTTCTTTTGGAGGACGCTCTCCGCCGCTCGGTGGACCTCGGTGAGATCGATAGCCTTCGCCCACAGGTCCGAGCGGCGTTCGAACGCGATAGAATCTCGATCTTCTGATGGCTCGTACGGACGACGCGTGGGTTCGGGATATTATTTCGGCGATCGTGGACATCCGGGCGGATACCGCTGACCTGGACTTCGTCGCGTTTGTGGCGAGGCCAGCGATCGTGCGATCGGTCCTTTATTCCATCGCGATCATGGGGGAAGCCGCCAAAATATCAGTCCCACGTCCAAGGCCAGACATCCCGATGTTCCTTGGCGTGCCATCGCGCGCATCCGGGACCGAATCGTCCACGAATATTTCCGCACCAACACACGGCGAATTTGGGACGTCGTGACCGATGACATCGACGCGCTGGAGAAAGCACTGGGCAATTCATTGAATGGCGCGCCGGCTGTGGACTGAGCTGCAATGCGTCCTCCACGTCCGGGACGGCCGTGCCGCACGGTTCACCGAGTCCGCCCCTCCCAAACATTGCCTCCCGGGCTGCTTCCTGTCAGACCGCTCCGCCCGAGGCCGGGTCGTGCCGGCCGGATTAGGCAGAAGGAGCCATCCGATGTCGAAACAGGTCGTGTCCCGCCGGGTCACCGTGCCCGACATTCGTGCGCTGAAGGGGCGGCAGAAGATCGTCAGCCTGACGGCCTATACCGCGCCGGTGGCGGCGCTGCTCGATCCGCATGTCGATTTTCTGCTGGTGGGTGATTCCGTCGGGATGGTGGTGCATGGGTTGCCGACGCCCACGGCGGTGACGCTGGAGATGATGATCCTGCATGGCCAGGCGGTGGTGCGGGGGTCGTCCCGTGCGCTGGTGGTGGTCGATCTGCCGTTCGGGTCGTTCGAGGGGTCTCCCGAACAGGCGTATGCGGCGGCGGTGCGGGTGATGAAGGAAACCGGGTGCCAGGCGGTCAAGATCGAGGCCGGAGAGGCGCTGGCCGGGACCGTTGCGTTCCTGGTGCGGCGTGGCGTGCCGGTGATGGGGCATGTCGGACTGCGGCCTCAGGCGGTGCATATCGATGGTGGGTTCAAGGCCAAAGGCCGCAGCGACGACGAACGTGCTCGTGTCATCGCGGAGGCGCGGGCGGTGGATGAGGCGGGTTGCTTCGCCATTGTGCTGGAGGGTGTGTCGGAGGGGTTGGCGGCGGAAATCACTGGCATGGTCAGTGCTCCGACGATCGGGATTGGTGCGTCGCCGCGGTGCGACGGGCAGATTCTTGTCACCGACGACATGCTGGGGGTGTTCGAGTGGACTCCGAAGTTCGTGCGGCGGTATGCCGATCTGCGCGGCTCGATTACCGACGCGGTGTCGCGCTATGCGGCTGATGTGCGGGCGGTGGCGTTTCCGGGCGATGCCGAGGTCTATCGGTTCAAGGCGAAAGACTGACGGGGCCGCCGGGGGTATTCCCGCGCTGAACGGGCACCAATATGATGGGCTATGAATAAACCGCTGACGATCTTGTATTTTGCCTGGCTGCGGGAGCGGATTGGTTCCGGGCAGGAAGAAATGCGCGTTCCCGATGGCGTCGATACCGTTGGCAGGCTGGTGGATCACCTGGTGGGGCTGGGGCCGGGGTATGCCAGCGCCTTCAAGAACCGCCGCACCGTCCGTTGCGCGGTCAATCAGGAGTTCGCCAGCCCTGACGCGTCCATTCGTCCGGGCGATGAGGTCGCGTTCTTTCCGCCTGTCACCGGAGGCTGATCAGTTTCGGATTGTGCGCCCTGTTTGGGTTTGGCGGGGGTGTTAGGGCTCTTTTTTGAGGCGGATTAGCGGGATGAAGAGGGATACGTGGCGGTTGGGGGCGTCCGTATCGCCGTTTGGGCCTGATCGAGACGACATCCCGTTCATCTCCGCTTATCCCGCTCATCCGCCTTGAAAAAGAGAAGCTCTGAGCGCAGGCCGGCGTTGCGTTGACGATCCCGTGCCGAAGGGCGGAAACGACCCCGCTACACGGTAGCGATCCCCTCCGGGGCGGCATCAGGAACCTGTCGGCGGCAGGGACGCTATCAAAGGTTCGCTTTCAGGACGTCCAGTGGGCGGGCTGCCAGGTCCAGCCGGCGTCGGTGCGGGCCCACCAGCCTTGCATCCACAAATTGCCGTGACCGGCGGCGGGGACATATTCGCCCCTCGCCCAGATGTAGCCGCTGCCGTTCCAGTCCCAGTGGCCGGGCTGCCACAAGAGTTGCTGGCCGCTGACCGGCGGTTTGGGGATGATTTCGGCGACCAGCGGTGGCGGCGGCGGATAGGGGTTGCCGTCGGCTTGCGGCTGGGGCGTGCAGGCGGCGATCAAGGTGATGGCCAGCAGGGC
>DATAZJ010000125.1:0-8517 GCA_036272115.1 Rhodopila sp.
TGCTCATCCCGGGACTTGCACCAGCAGATCGTCGCCCTCGGCCTTGATGGGGTAGACGGCGATATCCTCATCGGCCGGGGCGGACATCGCCTTGCCGGTGCGGATGTCGAACTGGGCCGCGTGCAGCGGGCATTCGATGCAGCCATTCTCCAGCCAGCCGTCCGACAGCAGCGCGTATTCGTGCGAGCACACGTTGTCGGTCGCACAAAATTCGCCGCCCGGCAGGTGGTAGATCGCGACTTCCTTGCTGCCGACGCGGACGCCGAGGCACGCGCCCTCCGCCACATCACCCTTCGCGGCTACCCGCACCCACTCACTCATCGGTTTCTCCATTACGTTGGTCGGCGCAGCATGCCAGGGGATCGAGCTTTGGCCAACCTCAGCCGATCAGTTTTCCGCCGTCCACCGGGATGATCCATCCGGTGGTGGAGGTCAGGTTGACCACGGCGGCCATGACCGCCTGGGCGACTTCGTCGGCCTGGACGACGCGTTTGAGGGGCGTGGTGGCGGCCACCCGTTCGACCATCGCCGTGGTGCGGCCGGGAACGAAGGCGGTGTCCACCGCGGCTGGGGAGACGGTCAGGACGCGGATTTCGGGGCCGAGGACGCGGGCGAGCGACAGCGCCATGGTGTCGAGGGCGGCCTTGGAGGCGCCATAGGCGATGTTGCTGCCGGTGCCGACGATCGCGGCGACGCTGGAGATGTTGACGATCACCGCGTCACCCGACCGTTTCATCAACGGCGCGAAGGCTCGGATTGTCGCGAACGGGCCGCGCACGTTGGCGGTGAAGATCGCATCGATCAGTTCGTCCGTCAGCGCTTCCAGGTCGGCATGCGGGATCATGCGGGTGAAGCCGGCGGAATTCACCAGGACGTCGCAGCGGCCGTACTCCCGCTCCACGATGGCGGCGGCCTCGCGGATCAGCGGCGTTTCCAGCATCGGGATGCGCATCGTCTGGTGGCCGGACCCGGGCAGGGATTTGGCGACGCTCTCCGCCTGGTCGGGTTTGCTGTTGTAGCCGACGACGATTTTCGCACCGGCCTGGGCCAGCCGCTGGGCGGAGGCGGCTCCGATCGCGCCGCTGCCGCCGGTGATGACGGCGACTTTGTCTTGCAGGTCCATTGTGCGCGCCTTTTCAGAACATCGGCCCGCGATTGGCCGCGCCGCCGTCTATGGTGATGATCGTCCCGGTTGTGTACGCCGACAAGTCCGAGGCCAGGAAGGCGACCATCGCGCCGATTTCCGCAGGTGCGCCGGCGCGGCCCATGGGAAGCGGTTTCGTGTACTCCTCCCACCGGTTTTCGTCGCCCAACTGGTTCTGGGCTCGGGTTTTCATCAGGGTGACCAGCCGGTCGGTGGCGATGGCGCCGGGGTTGATGCCGACGACGCGCAGCTTGTCATCGCCGGCGGACCCGCCGAGGGCCTTGGTGAAGGCCATCAGCGCGGCGTTGCCGGTGGACCCGGCGATATAGGTGCGGTCCATCTTCTCGCCGGCCATGCCGAGGATGTTGATGATCACGCCTCGGTTTCGCGCTTTCATTTCGGCGTAGAAGCGGCGGCACATGTTGATGTAGCCGAAGACTTTCAGGTCCCAGGCGGCGCGCCAGCGGTCTTCGGTGATCTGCTGCAGGTCGCCGCCGGGAATGGCACCGGCGTTGTTCACCAGGATGTCGATGTCGGGGTGTTCGGCGGCGAGACGATCGACGTTGCTGCTGTCGGACAGGTCGTAGGCGTGGACCTGGACGTTGACGTTGTGCCGGCTGGCGATCCGCTCGCGCGCGGCGTCGAGATCGGCCTGCGTCCGCGACACGAGGATGACGTTGACGCCCTCGGCGGCCAGGCACTCCGCGCTGGCAACGCCAATGCCCTTGGAGGCACCGGTAATCAGCGCCGTACGGCCACGCAAATTCAGGTCCATTGTCGTGCCTCCCCGTTATGTGGGAATGGGATAGAATGGCGGCGTCGCGGTGGGACGAAGTTCAGCCTGCCGCCGGCAACGCGATCCGGTAGAACGCCAACGCGTTCTCCGCGAACAGCTTGCGCCGGTCTTCCTGCGGCAATCCCGCCGTGACGTATTTGAACTGGCAAAAAATCCAGTCCCAACTCGCCTTGACCCCATCCACCGGATGGTTCGAGGCAAACATGCAGCGATCGACCCCGAACATGCCGATCGTTTCGCGGATGACCGACCCGTTGACCTGCAACGTCCAGGGCTTGCCCTTCACCGTCAGCCCCGAAATCTTGCACCAGACCTGCGGGCACGAAGCCAGGGCCTCCATCCCGCGCTTCCACGCCGCCAGTTGCTCCTTCGACCGGTCCAGCGGATAGCCCGTGTGATTCAGCACGATCCGCAGGTCCGGGTGCTCGCGGCAAACCTCCGCCGCCTCTTCCAGATGATACCAAGGCACCCGCAGGTCCCAGGACAGCCCGTACTTGGTCAGCAGCCCCAGCCCTTTGCGCCACACGGGATCCTGCAGGCTGCGCTTTTCACCCCGCACCGACTGACCGGGACCGGCCGCGATCACCGGCTTGGTGCGAATGCCCCGCACCATCGGATTGGCCGCCTGCGCGGCGATGATCTCCTCCGCATCGGGGGTATCCACCCAGGCGTGCGCCACGATCGCATTCGGCATCCCGGTCTCGGCCGCAATCCGGGTCAGCCATGCCGTCTCCGCCAATTGCTGGGACCGGTCGGCCTCCGCCTCCACATGCACCGTGGCGATGACGTTATGCAGCGCCGTGTCACGCCGGTATTCCGCCGGCAGATAGGTCCGCTGGATGCGGGAATAATCCCCCAGCCACCCGTGCTCCCCGGATTCCAGCCAGGGGTAGCGCAGAGCGGACTCGAGGTCCCACAAGTGGTGGTGAGCATCGACGATGGGCAGGTCTTCATCCATGCTGAACAGGTAAGCATTGATTGCCCGGCGACGCTACAGTCGGCCCGCTCGACAACGGAGGAAGTCTATGACCACCCAGGTTCTGGTGACCGGCGCCGGCCCCGTCGGCCTGACCATGGCAGCGGAGTTGGCGCGATACGGCGTTTCCGTGCGCATCGTCGAGAAAGCCGCCCAACGGACCGACAAATCCAAGGCGCTGGTGCTATGGAGCCGCACCCTGGAACTGCTCGACCGCGCCGGATGCGGTGAGGCATTCGTAGCGGCCGGCCACAAGGTTGACGCCGCCAACATCGTTGCCGGTCGCAAGACCATCGGCCATGTCAGCTTCACCGATGTTGCCAGCCCCCATCCCTACGCGCTGATGCTGCCGCAATCCGAAACCGAGCGGCTGTTGGAAACCCATCTGGCGACCCTGGGCGTCAAGGTGGAACGCGAGGTCGAACTCGTTACCTTCGCCGACGACGGCCAGACGGTCGCGGCAACCCTGCGGCACGCCGACGGCAAGCAGGAAACGCTGGAAACCGGCTGGCTGATCGGCTGCGACGGTGCCCACAGCACGGTCCGCCACACACTCGGCCTGTCGTTCCAGGGCGACACGTTACAGACCGACTGGATCCTGGCGGACATCCACATGTCGGGGCTGCCGATACCGGACTCGGAAATCGCGGTCTACTGGCATGAAGACGGCGTGCTGGCGGAGTTTCCGATTTCCCCCGGCCGCTATCGGATCATCGCGGATATCGGCCGCTCGCAAGGTGAGCACCCGGCCGATCCAACCCTGGATCAGGTCCAGGCCGTGGTCGATCGCCGCGGACCCGGCGGCCTGCGCCTGTCCGATCCGATCTGGCTGGCCGGCTTCCGGATCAATGAGCGCAAGGTGGCGGATTATCGCTCCGGCCGCGTGTTCGTGGCCGGCGATGCGGCCCACGTACATAGCCCCGCCGGCGGCCAGGGCATGAATACCGGCATGCAGGACGCCATCAACCTGGCATGGAAACTGGCGCTGGTCTGTCACGGGACCCGCGGCGCGGAAAAACTGCTTGACAGCTTCAGCCGGGAACGCAGCGCCGTCGGTGAGCAGGTCCTCGCCAACGCCGGCCGCCTGACCGCGATCGGCGTCATGAAGAATCACACCGCGCAGGTGGTCAGGAACCTGGCCGCCGGCTTCCTGTTCGGCCTGTCGCCGGTGCGGCACCGGATGGCGGACACGATGGCCGAGGTCTCCATCGGCTACCCGGACAGCCCGCTGAACGGCCCATCCGTGCACGGACTTGGCGGGCCATCTCCCGGTGACCGCGCACCCCCGGTTGCCGGGCAGACGCCTGTTGGTTCGGGCGACAAGCCCCGTTTTGCGCTGTTCGCAGTGCCGAACCAGGCTGTGTCAGACCTGCTGCGAAACCATCCGCATCTGCTGGAGCCGACCATCAGGCCGCCATTCGCCGGTGGCGGGGTATGGCTGGTGCGTCCCGATGGCTACACGGCGTGTGTGGTCCGCGATGGGGATGTAGGTGGCATCGCGGATTATCTTCGTGGTTTCGAAATGGGATGACCAGCCGCGATGCCCAAGGCATGGATACGGTTGTCGACGACCCACCGGGTCACAATCAGCACATCGATTGGTGCGTGTCCGTCCGCATGGTCGTGCCGGGAGCACAATATCATGATACGCCAGGCGGAACGTCCATTCTTTCGGGTGCGACGCCGAAGCCCGGCCGCGGCCTTGGGAGGGACGCCTGGGACAATGCCCGTAGGCCGTGATGATCCGAGCCCACGCCGCTGATCATGCGAAATGCTGCCAGTGCCGGGTCGATATATTTCGCCGGTCGTTCCGATTTGCGAGCCGCGGCCGGAATCAGTGTCCCGGCATAAACGCTCCGGCCCCATAATCCCGCATCAGCCGCTGACGCAGTGGCGACACATGCCGCCCGCCCGCGCGGTTAAGCAAAGACGCGCTGAGGGTCCGATGCGGAATTATATCAATCGCCGTGGCTCTTATACCAATCGCCCTTGATGTTGACCCATCTGCAGCACCGAGCAACCGTCATGGCGAGCGCAGGCTTCGCCATCCATGCCTTTGTTTCCGCTCGTAAAAGGCGTGGATACCGGCATGCGCCGGCATGACGGACGGGGTCAACTGACGAGTCTGCATCAAGCGCGATTGGTATTATCGCGTTATCTGTTGATATCGATGATTGAGATGCGCTGGGGTGGCAAGTGTAGCGATGCCCAGCAATGGTTGCTCCACGCGGGTTGCGACTCGTTCTGTGTCCGCCGGGTTGGCGGGTGTTGGGAGTGCCATTCGACTTCGTCGCGGTGGATCGGAAAGCAATCAAGCGGATCGCGGAGTTTCGCTGAGTTCGCGCGGAGTTTCTCGGAGGCGGGCTGGATTGACCTGCGGATTCGATGCCAATTGCGAGCGTTCGGCACGGCCGGCTAGAGGTAATTACTGGATGCTGCGGCTGAATTTCCTCTCCGCGAGCCTCCGCGCGAACTCAGCGAAACTCCGCGTCGTTCTTGATCGCTTTCTTGCCGACGGCATTCACGGAAGGTGCATGGTCCGCGCGGGCGAAACAACGGGATGCAACAGGCAAGGCTATAAGAGCCACCGGCGTTGATGCAGACTCTTCGGTTGACCCCGCCCGTCATGCCGACGAAGGTCGGCATCCACGCCTTTTACGAGCGGAAACAAAGGCTTGGATGGCGAGCCTGCGCTCGCCATGACGGTTGCACGGCGGTGCCGATGGGTCAACACCAAGGGCGATTGGTATTATGTCGCCCTTGCCAGTCGTTTCTCCAACCAGCCTGCCGCTCGGTTCGGCCCCGTTCGTCTCACGGGAAACAAAGGCACCGATCGCGCCGACATGTCGGAAATCTTTACACATATGGTAATGGTAACAAAATCCTTACATTTTTTCGAATTGTAAACAAACAAATAACGCCCATGGCATAAGATTTGCTTTCTCCTTCGTGACGATCGCGTCGATGGCTTTGGAGGGGGCAAAACCGTGAAATTCTCAGCTATCCTGGTGGCCGCGGCCGCGCTCGCCGGACTTGCCGCCGCCGCGGTGCCGGCCCGAGCGGAACCTGCCTTGGCCGACGGCATATGCCCCGCGGTGGGTTTGGAGACGTCTGGCTGCGAATTGTTCATCTCGTTCAATATCGACGGCAGCATCGTGACATCCGTTGGTTCGTCCTCCGGCTCGTATGACAGCGCAGGCGATACGCTGATCGGCATCATCAACAACACCGCCAATCCGATCAGCAGTTTCAACATCTCCTCCAACGGCGACATTTTCGGTTTCACCAGCAACGGCATCGACAATTTCGAGGGCGACGGCGTCACCAAGACCGGGGACAACCCCGACACCACGGGGTTCGGCGGCCCGGACATCTATTTCACCGCCATCACCGGCGATGCGAGCGATGAACCCGAAGCCGGCACGGTGAACATCGGCAACGGCGGCCTGCCGGTGGGCGGCGCCGACTATTTCGCCCTGGTCGGCAATGTTCTGAGCGGCGCTTCCCAGTTCAATGCGGCACCGACACTGAACCCCTACGAGCCGGATCCGCTGCTTCCCGAACCGGGCACATTGTCAATCCTGGGCGTTGGCCTGCTCGCGTCCGGCATGGCTCGCCGCTTGCGCCGCAAGGCCTGAGCCTCCGCGAAACAACCGTCCCCAGGTCAATCATAACGCCGCCGCATCTTCGATCGAGCCCCGGCACTGCCCACCCGGTACCGGTTCAGGCTGACCGCCTGGCAGGATACGAAACGATGCAGCCCCTCCAGGTAGGCAATCGCCGGCGGGGTCAGATCCGGGTGCCATAAATCGACGGTCGGCCCGACGTGCGGTGTTCCAACGAATCGTCGAACACCGGACATTTCCCCTTCTGCCCCTCAGTCAGCCGGCCCTTGTTCGTGCAACACGATCGCTCGAACGACGGTCCCGTCGGCCTCGTCACCGGCCTCCACGATCGCCATCCCCTCCGCCACGTCGCCGGCCTGTCAGCGCGTCGTTAGCAGGCCAGGGTCAACGCCAGACCGCGGTTCAGTCGCCCGTCGCCGCCCCCATCTTCTCCGCCAGCCGCGGTATCGCCGACCGGCGATGCGGCACCAGCCAATGCTGCAACCGATCGAGATACAGATAGATCACCGGCGTGGTGTACAGCGTCAGCACCTGGCTCAACAGCAACCCGCCGACCATGGCAAAGCCCAGCGGCTTGCGCAGTTCCGATCCGGCACCGTTCTCCAGCATCAGCGGCAACCCGCTCAGCATCGCCGCCATCGTCGTCATCAGGATCGGCCGGAACCGCAACAAACACGCCTGCCGGATCGCCTGATGCGGGGTCATCCCATCGCGCCGTTCCGCCGTGATCGCGAAGTCGACCATCATGATCCCGTTCTTCTTCACGATGCCGATCAGCAGGATGATGCCGATCAGCGCGATCACCGTCAGTTCGTAATGAAACAGCAGCAGCATCAGCAGCGCGCCCACGCCGGCCGACGGCAGGGTCGAAAGGATCGTCAGCGGCAGCACATAGCTTTCATACAGCACGCCCAGGATGATGTACACCGTGACCAGGGCGGCCGCGACCAGATACGGTTCGGTGCTCAGCGACGACTGGAACGCCTGCGCCGTCCCCTGGAAGCTGCCCTGCACCGTCGCCGGCAACCCCATGGATGCCTCGACCTTCTCCACCTCGGTCACCGCATCGCCGAGCGCCGCGTTGCCCTTCAGATTGAAGGAGATCGTCACGGCCGGGAACTGACTCTGGTGATTGATCGCCAGCGGCTGCACCGGGACCGTCGTCTGATGCACCAGCGTCGACAGCGGCACCATCGCCCCACTCGCCGACCGCACATACAGCTTCTGCAGCGTGGCGAGATTGCCGTACTCGCTCGGCAGTGCCTCCAGGATCACGTAATAGGCTTTGTTGCCGGTAAAATACTGCGCCACCTGGCGCTGGCCGAACGTATCGTACAGCACCGCATCGATCGTCGCGGGCTGCACCCCGAAGCGCGCCGCCTGGTCGCGATCATAGGTCAGCGTCTCCGTGGTGCCGGAATTCTCCTGGTCCGAGGTGACGTCCGCCAGCAGCGGAATGTGCTGCATCTTCGCCAGCACCTTCGGCGCCCACTGGTTCAATTCGTCCTGGTTCGAATCCTGCAACGTGTACTGGTACTGTGTCCGGCCGAGGCGGGCGCCGACCCGGACATCCTGGATCGGTTGCAGGAACAGCCTTATGCCGCCGATGGTCTTCATTTTCTCATCGATGCGGGCGATCACCTGCATGATGTTGACGCTGCGCTCGTCCCAGGGCTTCAGCGTGATGTACATCCGCCCATTGTTCGCGGTCTGCCCAGCGGTGCCCGCGCCGATCGCCGAAACCACCGAATCCACCGCCGGATCCTGCTTCACCATGTTGGCCGCCTCGCGCTGCAGGATGGCCATCTGGTCGTACGAAATATCCTGCGCCGCATCGGTGACACCGATCATGATCCCGGTGTCCTGCATCGGAAAGAAGCCCTTGGGAATGATGATGTACAGGAAAACCGTCAGCGAAACCGTGCCGAGGAAAACCAGCAGCGTGATGAAGCGGAACCGCAGCGCGATATCCAGC
>DATAZJ010000126.1:0-2661 GCA_036272115.1 Rhodopila sp.
CTGCATCTCGAAGTTGGTGTCTCCGGCGGCTTCCAGAATGACCGCCAGGCTGTGAGCGTTATGGGTGGCGAAGGCCGGCCGCAGGACGTCGCGCCGGGCCAGCATCCGCAACGCGCAGGCAATCCACGACACATCGGTTGCTGTCTTGCGTGTGAACACCGGGTAACCGTCCAGGCCCAGTACCTGAGCGAGTTTGATTTCGGTGTCCCAGTAAGCACCTTTCACCAGACGCACCGGCACATGGTGGTTGGTCCTGCCGGCCAGGTCGGCGATCCAGTCGATCAGCGGCAGCGCGCGTTTTTGGTAGGCCTGCACGGCCAGACCCAACCCGTCCCAGTCCCGCAGCCCGGGATCGGCCAGCACGGCGGCGAAAATATCAAGGCTGATTTCCAGGCGGTCGGCTTCTTCGGCGTCCACCGTCAGGCCGATATCGGCGTGCTTCGCTGCGCGGGCCAATGTGGTAAGCAACGCGATCAACTGCGGAACGCAATTTGCCGCCTGGAGTGGTTCGTAGCGCGGATGCAGCGCCGACAGTTTTACCGAGATACCAGGCCCGTTCACGGGTCCGCCACAGGCTCGGCCGACGGCGCCAATGGCGTCCAGGTAAGCGCGCATGTAGCGGGCTGCGTCGTCCCGGGTGCGCGCGGCCTCGCCCAACATGTCGAAGCTATGGCGCCAGCGTTGCGAGGCCGGTGCGGCGGCACGGGTCAGGGCTTCCTCAATCGTGCGACCGATCACAAACTGGCGGGCCAGTACGCGCATCCCCTGGCGCAGCGCGGCCTGGATCAATGGCTCGCCGATCCGCCGCACCATGCGCTGGATGGTGCCGGCAACACCGGTCTCGTGCGAGGCGTCGAGCGCCAACACACGGCCCGTCAGCATGAAGGCCCAGGATGAGGCGTTGACGGTGAGGCTGTCGGCCTGGCCGAGATGGCTTTGCCAGTCGACCCCGGTGATGCGGTCTTCGATGAAGGCGTCGGCGGTGGCCGCGTCGGGGATGCGCAACAGCGCCTCGGCGAGGCACAGCAGGGCGACGCCTTCCCGGGTGCCCAGACCGTATTCTCGCAGAAAGTCCGAGACATCCGCGCCGGGTGTGTGGGCCTTGCGCGCGGCTCGGACCAAGGCTCGCGCCCGCACCGCCACCCGCGCGGCAATGGGCGGGGCCAGCGTGGCAGCGTCGAGCAGCGGGCCGAGAACGGTCGGTTCCGCCGCACGGTGCAAGGCGCGGAAGGCCGACCGATCGGTTACATCCATCGGCTACAGCCAGGCCAGCGGCGTTTTGGCGGGTTTGCTGGAGAGGTCGGCATGCTTCGTGGCTCCGGGTGGTGGCTGAGGACGTCGATCCGTGGCGGCGATTTTACAGTGGCTGGCGTTGCCCGCATGCTGCGATTTGCACGGCATTGCCTGGGAGGAACAAATGGGTCGGCTCGACGGAAAAATCATCCTGATCAGCGGCGGCGCGCGCGGGCAGGGTGCGGCGGAAGCTCGGCTGTTCGTCGCCGAGGGCGCCCGCGTGGTCATTGGCGACGTACTGGAAGCCGAGGGCCAGCGGCTGGCCGGCGAGCTTGGGGCCGCGGCGCGGTTTGTCGCCCAGGATGTGACGCAGGAAGCGGATTGGGAGAAGGCGGTTGCGGTGGCGGCGCAATTCGGCGGACTGCATGGCCTGGTGAACAACGCCGGCATCTACCAGCCGAAAACCCTGATGGAGACCGACGCCGCCTTGTTCGAGCGCCATATGCGGATCAACCAGCTTGGCTGCTTCCTGGGGATGAAGGCGGTGGTCCCGCTGATGGAACAATCCGGTGGCGGATCGATCGTGAATATCTCATCGGTTGCCGGACTGCGCGGCTCGCCCGGCGCGATCGCCTACAGTGCTACGAAATGGGCGCTGCGCGGCATGACGAAAGCGGCTGCCGTCGATCTGGCGAGGCGCAAGATCCGGGTGAACTCGATCCATCCCGGACCGATCGACACCGAAATGTTGCACGTGCGCACGCCGGAACAAAATGAGCGGCGCCTGCAGCTGGTGCCGATGAAACGCATGGGCACGTCCGAGGAGGTCGCGAGCCTCGTGCTGTTCCTGCTGTCTGACGAGAGCGGCTATATCACCGGCGCCGAGGTTGCGATCGACGGCGGTGCGACGTTGTAACTGGAGGGGCGGGTAATGGATAAGATTGCCGTAATCACGGGGGCCGGCAGCGGCATCGGGCGAGCCACTGCGCTGGCGCTGCGCGCGGACGGATTTTCGGTGGTACTCGCCGGACGTCGGGCCGGCATGCTGGAACACACCGCTGCGCTGGCAAAGGCAACGCCGGCGCAAATGCTGGTGGTGCCGACGGATATCTCCGATCCGGCATCGATTGGTGCGTTGTTCGACGCGGTCAGGTCGACCTATGGCAGGATCGATCTGCTGTTCAATAACGCCGGCATCAGCACGCGTAACATCCCGATCGAGGACCTGACGCTCGAGCAATGGACCAACGTGGTTGCGGTCAACCTGACCGGCTCGTTCCTGTGTGCGCAACATGCGTTTCGCATGATGAAGGATCAGCAGCCGCGAGGTGGGCGCATCATCAACAACGGCTCGGTCTCGGCGCATGTGCCGCGGCGGAATTCTGTGCCCTATGCATCGACCAAGCATGCGCTGACCGGCCTGACGCG
>DATAZJ010000127.1:0-17980 GCA_036272115.1 Rhodopila sp.
CGTTTGTTGCGGCTCATTTCAACACCCAGGTCCTGGATCTTTTTGCGCAGCGTGTTGCGGTTCAGCCCGAGGATCTCGGCGGCGCGCACCTGGTTGCCGCGCGTGGCGGCCAGGGTCAGCCGGATCAGCGGCCGTTCCACCTCGGCGATGATCTTGTCATACACGTCGGTGACACCCATTCCGTCGTTATGCGCCGCCAGGAACTCCTTGATGTGCCGCTCCACCGCGCTCGACAACGTCTCCGGCCCACCGCCCGCCTGCGCCGGCGCGACTGGCCCCGCCATCGGCAGCGGGTCGGCCAGTTCCGCGTCGATCACCTCGGCGCTGATCACCTCTTCCGGGCACAAGGCGGCCAGCCGCCGCATTAGGTTTTCCAGTTCCCGCACGTTGCCCGGCCAGCCATGCCGCTTCAACCGGTCCACCGCGCTCTGATCGAGGCTCTTGGACGGCAGCCCATCCTCACGCGCCCGCTCCAGGAAGTGCCGGGCCAGCAACGCGGTGTCCTCCACCCGTTCGCGCAGCGGCGGCAGCCGGATCGGCACCACGTTCAAACGATAGAACAAATCCTCGCGAAACTGCCCCTGCCGGATCGCCGTCCGCAGGTCACGATGCGTCGCCGCGATGATCCGGACATTCGCCTTGATCGGCTGCCGCCCGCCGACGCTGGTGAACTCGCCCTCCTGCAACACCCGCAGCAGCCTTGTCTGCGCCTCCGGCGGCATGTCGCCGATCTCATCGAGGAACAGCGTCCCGCCATTGGCCTGCTCGAACCGCCCCTGAGACCGGTTGGTCGCACCGGTGAACGCCCCGCGCTCGTGGCCGAACAACTCGCTCTCGATCAGTTCACGCGGAATGGCGGCCATGTTGATGGCAACGAACGAACCCGCCCGGCGTTTCCCATAATCGTGCAGCGCCCGCGCCACCAGTTCCTTGCCGGTGCCGGATTCGCCATTGATCATCACCGTCAGGTCGGCGGTCGTAAGACGGGCGATCGTCCGGTAGATCTCCTGCATCGACGGGCTGCGGCCGATCAGCGGCAGCCGCTCGTCGGTGTCCTTCGCCTCCGGCGGGCTGAACGTGGGCTCCGACGGCGTAGCCAACGCCCTCGCCACCACCGACAGCAGTTCACGCAGGTCGAACGGCTTCGGCAGATACTCGAACGCCCCGCGCTGGGTCGCCTTCACCGCCGTCATCAGCGTGGATTGCGCGCTCATCACCACAATGCGCAGTTCCGGCCGGATCCGCTTGATCCGCGGGATCAGGTCCAGCCCGTTTTCATCCGGCATCACCACATCGGTAATCACCAGGTCGCCTTCCCCATCCTCCACCCAGCGCCACAGCGTCGCGGCATTGCCGGTGCTGCGCACCTGATAGCCGGACCGGCCCAGCGCCTGCGTCAAAACGGTGCGAATCGAGCGGTCGTCGTCAGCGATAAGAACGGTGGGCAGGGTCATTGGTCGGCGTCTCTTTCAGTGACGACAGGCAGATGCAGCCGGAATTCGGTGCGGCCCGGCCGGCTGTCGATTTCGATCAGCCCGCCATGGTCGCCGACGATCTTGGCGACCAGCGACAGGCCAAGGCCGCTGCCGGTGCTCTTCGAGGTGACAAACGGCTCGAACAGATGCGGCCTGATATCTTCGGGGATGCCGGGTCCGTTGTCGCGCACCGCGACGAACAGCGGCAGGTCCAGCCGTTCGGTGCTGCCCGGAATCGCCACCCGCATGCCGTGCTGGAAGCCGGTGGACAGCATGATCTCCGGGTGGTGGACACCGTCCTGAGTCACCGCCTCGGCAGCGTTCTTCACCAGGTTCAGCACCACCTGCACAAGCTGGTCGCGATTGGCCCAGACCGGCGGCAGCGACGGGTCGTACAGCTCCTGAAACTTGATATGCGCGGCAAACCCGCTCTGCGCCAGCTTGCGGACATGCTCCAGCACCCGATGGATGTTGACCGCCGTCCGCGCGATCGGCTTCTCGCCGAACGCCTCCATCCGGTCCACCAGGTCGCGGATGCGGTCCGCCTCGTCGCGGATCAGCTCCGCCAGTTCCCGATCGGCCGGCCCGACACTGCTTTCCAGCAACTGCGCCGCGCCCCGTATGCCCGACAGCGGGTTCTTCACCTCATGCGCCAGGATCGCCGCCATCCCGCTGACGCTGCGGGCAGCGCCGCGAAACGCCAGTTGGCGGTCCAGCGACCGCGCCGCCGAGGCATCCTGCATCACCAGCAGCACCGATCCCGGCTCCTCCGGCAGCGGCGACCCCTGCACGGTGATCCCACGCTTGTGCAGCCGCGGACTTTCCAGGTTCAGGTCGTGATCGGAGATGGTCGCCTCGGTGTCACGCACCTGCTCGATCAGCCGGAACAGCGGGCTGTCCTGCGGCAGCAGGTCCTCCAGCCGGAACTGTGCCAGGCCGGCGGCGGAGATACCGAGGAACTGCTCCGCGGCATTGTTGACGTGGCGAAACCGGTTCCCCACGTCCAGCAGGATCACCGGCACCGGCAACGCCCCCAGAATTGCCGCCAGATCGGCCGACTTCGGCGGCGGTTCGGCAGTGCCCCGCCCGCGCCCGGTCAGCAGACGGGATGCACGAGCAACAACGGCGCTCATGCGGCTTCCGCGGACAATGACGCGGCATCGGCCTCCACCGTCCGCGTCACACCGCGGGCGATCAGCGGGTCGTAGAACCGGTCGATCAACCCCAGCACCTCCTCCGCATCCCCCATCCGGTTCATCGTCGCTCGGAATTCCGCCGATCCGGGCAGGCCGCGCGAATACCAGGACAGATGCTTGCGGGCGAGGCGCACCCCCGGCCCGACACCGAACTGCCCCAGCATCGCGTGGTAATGTGCCAGCATGATGGATTTCTGCCGTTCCAGCGACGGTTCGGGCAACCGCGCCCCGGTGCGCAGGTAGTGCGCCGCCTGCGCCAGGAACCACGGCCGGCCATAGCAGCCCCGGCCGATCATCACCCCGTCGGCGCCCGATTGGCGCAGCGCGTCGGCGGCATCCTCTTCGGTCAGGATGTCGCCGTTGACGATGATAGGTATCCGCACCGCGTCCTTCACCTGCCGCACAAACCCCCAATCGGCGGTGCCGGTATAGAATTGCTGCCGCGTCCGCCCGTGGATGGTGACCATGCGGATGCCCGAGTCCTGCGCGATTCGCGCCAGCGCCGGCGCGTTCAGGTTGGCGTGATCCCACCCCATCCGCATCTTCAATGTCACCGGAACCGGAACCGCCTTCACTGTCGCCTCCAGGATGGCGGCCGCCGCGACCTCATCGCGCATCAGTGCCGACCCGGCGGCCTGTCCGACGGCGACTTTCTTCACCGGACAACCGAAATTGATATCGATCAGATGCGCACCCCTGTCCACCGCCAGCCGCGCGGCCTCCCCCATCGCCACGGGATCGCAGCCGGCCAACTGCACCGCCGACACGCCGCCGCAGCCGTCGATCTCCGCCATTCCCAGCGTTTTCTGGTTCTCCCGGATCATCGCCCAGGACGCGATCATCTCCGACACCACCATGCCGGCACCCAGTTGCTTGGCGGTGCGGCGAAACGGCAGATCGGTGACGCCCGACATCGGCGCCAGGATGACCGGCGTCTCGATTCGGATACCGCCCCCCAGATCGATTGATCCGAGGGCAGTGGGTGTGATGTGTGAACGACAGTTGCCCATGATTTGGGCAAGTTACCGTCACATAAGCCGGGACGCAATCGGCAGACTGACCAAATTTTGCAATGCGGGTAAGATTAGGCCTCACCCGGTTCGGCTTTCGGGCAGCCGGCCGCGGGCAGTGGACCGACTTGCCGGGACCGGGCCGGTCGTCTTCGGGTCAATGCGCCGGTGCGTCCGTCGATCAGGCAGCCGAACCCTGGACCAGCGCCGCGAGCGCGGAGCGCGTCGGGGCGAAGAACGTCGTGCCGGTGTGCGGCGTCGAAAAATCCAGCAGCCGGTCGTATGCACCCGGCGGGTCACCGACATACATGCGCTGCAGCATCTTCTCGATCACCCAGAGATACCGGGAATAGCCGATGAAGTAGGTCCCGAATTCCTTTTGCCCCGGCCGGCCGAACGGCATGTTGTCGCGCAGGATGTCATATTCGTTTCCATCTTTATCGACGATGGTGGCCAGCGACTTGTGCGATTTGCGCGGCGCGTCGTCGTCATCGATTTCAATATTGTCGATCTTCGTGCGACCGATGATAGCCTCCTGCAGCGCCGTCGGAACCCGCCCCCACGCGGGCAGATCGTGCAGATATTTCTGCACGACGACATAGCTGCCGCCGGCGAAGGCGGCATCTTCATCACCGACCAGCGCCGAAGCGGGCAGATCGAGGCCGGTCGGATTCGCCGTGCCATCGACAAAACCAAGCAGGTCGCGGGCATCGAAATAGCGAAACCCCGAGACCTCATCGACGACAGTGACGCCAGCACCAAGACTGTCGAGCAGAATCCGCTCGAATTCGAAGCACACATCGGCACGTTCAGATCGGATGTGGAAGAGAAGATCGCCCGGTGTCGACGGCGCCGCATGCGCCGTTCCCTTGATCGAGGCGAACGGTTTCAGTTCAAGCGGCCGTTTGTCTGATTGGAAACGATCCCAAAGATCGTTGCCAATTCCGGCAATACAGGAAAGCCGAGCGGAAAGATCGCGGAATCCAACGGTCTTGACGATATCGTCAAGATTGGCGAGCACCTCGGAAACCTTTGCGAGAGCGGTCTGTTCGCGCGCAACAGTGACGACGAGAAACACCGCCGCCAGCGACAGCGGAGCATCGATACTCTGCGCGTCGATCGGCACCCTGTCCCAACTCTTGCCGGACATCCCAAGTTCTCCGTTTCGTCCCGACATTCGTCTCACTGCAAAACGAATGGAACGGTCATTTTCAACCCACAATATCGCCGGCGGGAGCGATCACGCAACACCGGGTCTGGCACACCGGCTCTGGCCGCAGACCACCCGGGCCGGTTTTTATCCATTGACACCAGACCGACCAGTTGGTCTAATACCGACCGACCGGTATGGTGCCCGTATGACCCTTCAACCGCCGCCCGACGCAAAGACCAAACTCCTGGCCGCTGCCCTGCGAACGATCCGCACCAAGGGCTACGCTGCCACGACAGTGGACGACCTCTGCACGACCGCCGGCGTCTCCAAGGGCAGCTTCTTTCATCATTTCAAATGCAAGGATGGCCTCGCCCTGGCGGCGGTCGAGCATTTCTCGACCATGGCCGCCGGATTGTTCGCATCCGCACCTTATCACCAGGCCGCCGACCCACTCGCCCGATTGCTGGGATACGTGGATTTCCGCGCCGCCATCCTGTCCGGCGAACTACCGGAGTACACCTGCCTGCTGGGCACCCTGGTGCAGGAGACCTACGATACCCACCCGGATATTCGGCACGCCTGCGATCGCGCCCTTTCCAGTCATATCGCCGAACTGACACGCGACGTCACCCTCGCTCGGCAGCGCTACTGCCCCAACGCCGAATGGACCGCCGACAGCGTCGGCACGTTCATGCAGTCGGTACTGCAAGGTTCATTCATCTTTGCCAAGTCGACACAAAGCCCAACGGTCATCCGCGACTGCCTGGCGCATTTGCGTCGCTATCTCGAAATGCTTTTCAACCAGCCAGATAACAGGGAGCCAACCCATGAGCTACGTTGACGGGTTTGTCGTCGCCGTATCGACCGCCGATCGGGAGAAATACCGCGCGTATGCCACCGGCGTCGCCGCGGTCTTCAAACAGCATGGCGCACTGCAGATCGTGGATTGCTGGGGCGACGACGTACCCGACGGCAAGCTGACATCCTTCCCCATGGCGGTAAAATGCCAGCCGGACGAAACCGTCGTCTTCTCCTGGATCATCTGGCCGTCACGCCAGGCGCGCGATGAAGGCATGAAAAACGTCATGCTGGATCCTGGCATCGACCCCAGGACGAACCCCATGCCGTTCGATGGTGCTCGTCTGATCTTCGGCGGCTTCGAAATGATCGTGAACGTATAAAACCACCCGCGGAACGAAAGGAAACGCCATGACGCCCGTTGCGGACAAGCCCGACGGATACCGCTGGATGATCGTCGCCGCCGGCGCGTTCATGGGCTGTATCGCGATCGGCTCGATCTTTTCGCTGCCCGTGTTCCTGGAACCGATGTCGCTCGCGACAGGCTGGTCGCGCACCGCGATTTCGTTGGCAATGACATTCAACTTCCTCGCCATGGGCGTCGCCAGTTTCGGCTGGGGCATGATGACGGACCGATTCGGACCGCGTATCGTTCTGCTCGCCGGCAGTTCCATCCTTGGCCTCGGCCTGGTGCTGGCCAGCCGATCATCCAGCGTCGAGCAATTTCAGCTTTTCTACGGCGTTCTGGTCGGCGCGGGCGGAGGTGCCATTTTCGCGCCGCTGATGGCAACCGTCACCGGCTGGTTCGTCCGCCACCGCAGCCTGGCCGTCTCGCTGGTTTCCGCCGGCATGGGCGTGGCGCCCATGACGATTGCCCCCATCGCCGCCAGACTTGTTACGATATACGATTGGCGCTTCTCGCAGCTGCTCATCGGTTGCGCGGTCTGGGCACTGCTGCTGCCGGCAGCCTTCCTGATACGCCGAGCCCCCGCTTTGGCCACCGGCGGCGCGTCAGGTCGCCCGGCCGAGGCACCGATGACCGCGCGTGCCGCATTGACATCGCCACAATTCGCCGTGCTGGCGCTGACGTTCTTCCTGTGCTGTGCGACCCATTCCGGTCCGCTGTTCCACACAGTCAGCTACGCGATCTCCTGTGGCCTGTCCGTCACCGCCGCCGTCTCGATCTATAGTGTGGAGGGACTATCCGGCCTCGCCGGCCGCATCGCGTTCGGACTCCTCGGTGACCGATTCGGCGCCAAGCGAACCTTCGTCTCGGGCCTGCTGCTGCAGGCCATCGCGGTGGGCTGCTACTTCTTTGCGCGGGAGCAACTTGCCTTCTACTCGGTCGCCGTCGTCTTCGGGTTCGCCTATGCGGGCATAATGCCACTCTACGCCGTGCTGATGCGGGAGAATTTTCCCCTGTCGATCATCGGCACCGTCGTCGGCGCGGGGTCCATGGCGTCGAGCCTGGGAATGGCGCTTGGTCCACTGGCCGGCGGCCTGATTTTCGATCGCTATGGCACCTACGGACGGCTCTATATCCTCTCCGTTCTGTTCGGCCTCGGTGCCGCCGCGATCATGCTGACGTTCCGTCCAGCCCGGCCGCGGGATACCCCAAGGCTTGATCCCGTCGCCGCGGCATAACAACCGGTTCGGCCGATTCAGCTCTCGATTTTGAACGACTGCTGGAAAGTCGAGACTTTATACCAACCGGCATTGATGCAGACTCTTCGGTTGACCCCGTCCGTCGTGCGGCGCAGGCCGGTATCCACGCCAAACAAAGGCATGGATGGCGAGCCTGCGCTCGCCATGACGGTTGCTCGGTGCTGCCGATGGGTCAACACCAAGGGTGATTGGTA
Source organism: Rhodopila sp. (assembly GCA_036272115.1). GTDB lineage: Bacteria > Pseudomonadota > Alphaproteobacteria > Acetobacterales > Acetobacteraceae > Rhodopila. The sequence goes on from DATAZJ010000127.1 coordinate 7,492, forward strand.
TTATTGCTGTTCTGGTCATGAATGGTGTACCGAACGATATAATCCCCCGGCGGCGCACCGTTCACCGACAACGTGATATCAAGCATCAGCTCGGTGTTCCTCTCATGGCAACCGGCAACGCAGCACCCGCCTGTCAAGCCCAGCTTCGACATCCACCGATGAATTGTCCGTTCCGTCTCATGGCGACGCCCCCGGATCACAGCGTTACAATTCACGTGGATGATTTTGTGATCAATCGGCGCCACACTGGAACGTGCCGTCGGCCGCCGGGCCGGGTAACCTGATCTTGACGAGAGCGCCTTCGAGTCGGCCAAAACATGGGGGAGTCAGCATGACCATACGCGCGGTTCTGATGTGGTACCTCGGTGCCCTGGTCGTCATCGGGGGCTCCGGCGCCGCCGGCTACAGCGCCATAAAGCAACACCAGGCGCAGGTCGCGGAGCAGGAGGCAGAGCCGCCTGCAGCACTGGTCGCCACAGCCGCCACCCCGGTTCCACTTGTCGCATCAGCATCGCGCCAGCCTTCGGCACCGCAACCGGCGGCAAAAATCAAGACGGCTGCATCACCGCCCGAGCGGTCCTGGCCGCCGCTGTCAGCAGCACGGGTGGCGGAAGTGCCGGCAGCATCGACAGCGACCGCTCAGCCTCCGGCACCACCACCGCTGACCTGGTCCGCCGCGTCATTGGCGACGCGACCCTGGCCGTCACGACCGAAGGCGCTGACGACCCATTACAGCAGCCGGAAGCGTGAACTGCGCCGAGTGGCCGCGTCATCGCGTCGCCCCTCCGTCCATTCGATCCCGGTGCATCGCCCGCAACTCTATGTGGCAGCGCGCGTGCCGTCCGCTCCGCGCGCTTCCTACTACGGCTATCCGGGATATTATCCGTATCAGCCGGGCTATGCTTACTATTCCTACTATCCGCGATATCCCTACTACAGCACCTACTGATCCACGCCGATACGGCCGGCGGCCCAGTTCGTCGGCCGGCCATGTGACCGCGGCACCACAGCACGCCAGATCCTATCGCTCCTGTTAAACCGCCAGCACCATCCCGTCATACCCAGCCTCGACCCCAGCCGGCAGGTTGGCCCGCAGCCACGCCCAATCCATCTCCGTTCCCATATGGGTCAACACGGTCCGCCGCGGCTTCAGCCGCGCAACCCACCCCAGTACCGTATCCAGATCCGCGTGCGTCCAGTGCGGCCCGCCGATCAGGAAGCACCCCACCACCCAGGTATCGACCCCCGCCAGCGCCGCGAACGCGTCCTCATCCAACCCGACAACATCGGTCGAGTAACCAAACCCGCCCACGCGCAACCCCAGCGTCTCCACCCGCCCGTGGCTCTGTGAGAACACCCGAATTGACAATCCCGCCGCTTCGAAAACATCGCCGGGCAGCACCGGCACCGCCTCAAGAACCGGCCGATAGAAATGCGGCGGTTCCCAGGCCCGGAACGCATATCCGAACCGTCGTGTGATCTCCGCCAGGGTCCCCGCCGTCGCGAAAGCCGACAGTGGCCGGCCCACGATCCGGTTCAGAATCCGGACATCATCGATCCCGGTGATATGGTCGGCATGCGCATGCGTGAACAGAACCGCATCCACCCCCGGCACAAGGCAGCGCAGCAACTGCTCCCGCATATCCGGCGACGTATCCACCAGCAGACGCTGGCCGTCCTCCCCTTCCACCACGATGGAAGACCGGGTCCGCCGGTTCCTGGGCTCCCCGGGATCGCAATTCCCCCAGTCCCCACTGCCGTCGGCCCCGCCGATCATCGGCACACCGGCCGATCCCCCGGTTCCCAGCAACGTCACCTTCATGCGGCGACAGCCTTCCGAAACAACCGACGGAAATTCGCCGTCGTCAGTTCCGCCACGGCCTCGCGCGTCATCCCCCGCACCTCCGCCAGCACGGCAGCGGTGTGCGCCACCCAGGCCGGCTCATTGCGCTTGCCCCGGAACGGCACCGGCGCGAGGTAAGGCGAGTCCGTCTCCACCAGCAGCCGCTCCAGCGGCACATCCCGGGCGATCTCCCGCAATTCCGCCGACCGGGGAAACGTCAGGATCCCCGAGAAACTGACATACCCCCCCATCGCCAACGCCGCCTCCGCCAACCCCCGCCCGGAGCTGAAACAGTGCAGCAGAAACTCAAACGGACCACCGCTGTCCCGCTCCTCCTTCAAAATCGAAGCGATATCGCCGTCCGCATCCCGCGCGTGAATACACAGCGGCACCCCCGCCAGCCTGGCCCCCCGGATATGCGCCCGGAAATTCTCCGCCTGCACCTCCCGAGGCGACCGGTCATAAAAATAGTCCAACCCCGACTCGCCCACCCCGATCACCCGGGGACGCGAAGCCATTGCCGCCAGCGCCTCCGGAGTCGGAATCGGCGCCTCCGACGCATGATGCGGATGCACCCCAATGGTACACCAGAGATTCGGAAACCCCGCGATCAGCGCCGGCAACCCCTCGGACTGCGCCATCGAGGTCCCGATCGTCACCATCTCCCCCACACCGGCCGCCTCGGCACGCGCCACGACGTCCGGCAACTCCGCCGGGGTGAAATAATCCAGGTGGCAATGACTATCCACGAGCATCAGGCAGCAGGCTCCACATAGCGGGGAAACACCCCCTGAGGCGGCGGCAGCACCCGCCCATCCACCAACGGCACGGCCAGCCCCGAGAACCCCCGAGCATCCGCCGCGACCCCCAACTGATCCAGCATCCGACCCATGCTACCTGGCATCACCGGCTGCAGCAGCGTCGCAACCACCCGGATCGTATCCACCAGCACCCGCAATACCGACCCCATGCGAACCTTGTCGGTCTTGTTCAACGCCCAGGGCGCCTGCCGGTCGATATACCCGTTGGCCGCGCGGATGACCTTCCAGATTTCCTCCAGCCCCTCATGGAAGGTCTGCCGGTCCACGTGTCCCCGCACCGCCTCCAGCAGCCCATCCGCCGCCGCCAGCAGCGCCGCATCCTCCTCCGTCACCACCCCGCGCGCGGGCAGCACCCCACCGCAATTCCGGGCCACCAGCGACAAGGTCCGCTGCGCCAAATTCCCCAGATCGTTCGCCAGATCGACATTGATCCGGCTGATGATCGCCTGGTGCGACAGCGACCCATCCGCCCCGAACGGCTTCTCCCGCAGCAGGAAATACCGGATCTGATCCAGCCCGAAAATCTCCGCCAGCTTCCGAGGCTCCACCACATTCCCCAGCGACTTGGACATCTTCTCGCCGTCCATCAGCCACCAGCCGTTGGAGGTCACCCGTTCCGGCACCGGCAACCCCGCCGCCATCAGAAACGCCGGCCAATAGACCGCGTGAAACCGGATAATATCCTTGCCGACAAAATGCACATCCGCCGGCCAGAACCGCCACCGGGGCGCCGCCTCATCGGGGAACCCGCACGCGGTGACATAGTTGTTCAGCGCGTCAAGCCAGACATACATCACATGCCCAGGCGCCCCCGGAACCGGAATGCCCCAGTTGAACGTCGTCCGGCTGATCGACAGGTCCAGCAGCCCGCCCTTCACGAAACTGACAACCTCGTTCCGGCGCGAACCCGGCGCGATAAACCCCGGATTTGCCGCGTAAAACGCCAGCAACCGATCCTGCCAGGCCGACAACCGAAAGAAATACGACGGCTCCTTCACCCACGCCACCGGCGCCCCGCTCGGTGCCACCCGAGACCCGTCCGGCCGGACCGTCAGCTCTGATTCGTCGTAGAACGCTTCATCCCGAACGGCATACCAGCCCTCGTAATGCCCCAGGTAGATGTCGCCATTCGCCTCGATCCGCTTCCAGAGCTCCGCACAGGAAACCTTGTGCCGCTCTTCCGTCGTACGGATCCAGTCATCGTAGGACACCCCCATCGCGTCGCTCATCGCCCTGAAATCAGCCGAGATTCCATCGGTGAACGTCTGCGGATCGACACCAGCGGCGGCGGCCGCCTGCTCCACCTTCTGCCCGTGCTCATCGGTGCCGGTCAGGAAGAACACGTCATACCCGTCCAGCCGCTTGAACCGGGCCATCACGTCGGCGGCAATGGAGGTATAGGCGTGGCCGATATGCGGCGCCCCGTTCACATAATAGATCGGCGTCGTGATGTAGCAGCTTTGGGTCATAGGTCTTCTTCAACAGGGATCGCGCCATGCCAACCGGCCCGGCATCCTAATGCCACGCGCCCGCCATGCCTACCGCCATGCAACGGCTTGTCATCGCGAGAAGCGCAGCGCTCGCCGAAGCCTTTATTGTCGAGCGGACATCCAAGACGCCCAAAGCTCACCACGGGGTAAGGAGCGAATTCGGCCACCTGATGAAAGACGATCCAGCGCGAGCGAAATTCATGACGACTGTTCTTGCGCAAGCCTACCGCTACAAAGAGATCGGCGACAATGGAACCGATCCCGACGAAGCCATCACCATACAAGACGCCGAAGCCGTGATGGTCTCAGCCGCTCAGTTCGTCGAATAGGTCGAAGCGGCCCTGCGCTGATCACCCGCTCAACATCCCGATCCCCGCCACGATCGCCTGCCGCTTATCCCCGGAAAACCGCTCCGTCTCATCCTGCAGCCGGGTCAACCCCTGCCACACCTCACCCCACGCATCCAGCGACCGCAGCCCCACCAACCGTTCCTGCTCCGGATCCGCCCGTCCCCCCACGCTCTCCCGCACCGCCGCCGCCACACCCGCCCGCACCAGATCCATGAACGTCGAGAACCCCGTCTCGCTCCGCCCCAGCACATCGGCAATCTCGTACCCCCGAGACACCGGCACCCCAGGCAAATCCGCCAGCAGCCGGTCCACCAGCAGCGCGACCTTCAGCCCCTCATCCTCCGCCAGCATCACCGCCCGGCCCGGCGAGCCTTCCGCCAGAGTGACCAGCCGCCCTCGCTCATCCACGTCCAGCCCCGGCAGATACTGCCCCAGCAGCGTCGCCATCGCCGCGTCGTCCAGCGGCCCCAGCCGCAACCGCCGGCACCGGCTGCGGATCGTCGGCAGCAGCCGCCCCGGCGCCGAACACACCAGCAGCAGGATCGCCCGGGGCGGCGGCTCCTCCAAAATCTTCAACAACGCGTTGGCCGAGGCCGCGTTCATCTCCTCCGCCCCATCCACCACCACCACCCGCCAGCCGCCCTCTGCCGGGGTCAGCGACATGAACCCGTTGATCTTGCGGACATCCTCGACCGCGATCTGGGTCTTCATGCGCTTGGTCTTCTCGTTCATCATCCGCTCGATCGTCAGCATGTCGGCGTGCGAACCAGCCGCCACCCGGCGAAACACCGGATCAGCCACATCGAGTGCCAGGGAATCCCCCGACGGATTGCCCGCCAGCAGACGCCGCGCGAACCGATACGCCAGCGTCGCCTTGCCGACCCCCTCGGGCCCGGTGATCAGCCACGCGTGATGCATCCGCCCCGCACGCATGGCATCCAGGATGGCGGCCTCGGCCTCGGCATGACCGAGCAGAAGCGGATTGGCGCGGGGATCGGGGGCGGGCATGACGCGACTATAGCGAACCCCGCCGGCGCGTCACACTGCCCCTTGGCCTCCCCTGGATCTCCCCTGGGCCGCCCGCATCCCCGAAGGCCGAAAGGCCCTACCGCACGACCGTGCCGGGCGGCGGCGGGGGCATGTTCGGCGGCGGCTGCGCCGGTGCGGCGGTCGTCGGCCCGGCCGGCGCACGCAACTCGTACGGCCCCTTGTAGTTCTGATCCAGTTGCTGCGCGTTCAGCCCACCGACGCGGCTGTCGCCCGTGTCGTTCCCCATATCGTTGCTGTGATCGACATTGCCGTACGGGTTGGCGGCATCCGCCGCATGCGCACCCGATGGAGCCAGCACCGCCCCCAACCCCAACGCGGCCACACTCGCAGCCACCAGAACGATCTTCATTCGAGTCTCCTAACAACAGATATCGGCCCAACAACAGATATCGGCCGAACATCACACATCAAGCTGCAACGCTCTGGCTCCACAACGGATGCATGCCTGGACAATCGGCCGGTCAACACCGGTCAACACCAGGCGACCACCGGGCGACCACCGGGTGGACGCCGTCCCCCGCCACCCGTAGAACCACCCCACCACCTCCGGTTCGGAGAGTCCCGATGACGCGGATCCTGTTCGCCGCTCTGCTGCTGATTGGCCTGACCGGATACACCCAGGCCGCCGAACTCAGCCTGAAGCGCGTGGTGCTCTCCTCCGGCGGCGTCGGCTATTTCGAATACACCGCCGATGTCGACGGCGACGACACGGTGGGCCTCGATGTCCCCATCGGCCAGGTCGACGACATTCTGATGTCCCTCGTCGTGTTCGATGCCGGCGGCGCCGTCGCCGACGTCGAACTGCCCGGACGGGACAACACCGTCCAGGCCTTCGGCGACGCCCCCTTCGGCCCCGAGGCACTGGACTCCCCCACCGCCTACCTGAACGCCCTGCGCGGGATCGAGGTCACCGTCCAGGGCCCTCGCCCGATGACCGGACTGATCGTGCGCGCCGAACCGGTGACCGAGACCATCGGCAAGGCCGCCGTCCAGCGGACCCGGGTCACCCTGCTGGGCGCCGACGGACTGGAACAGTTCGTGCTGGAAGACACCGACACCGTCCAGGTCACCGACCCGGCGCTGCGCTCCCGCATCGAGCGCGCATTGGCCTCGCTGCGCAACCAGCCCAGCCAGGCGTCGCGTCACCTGACCATCCGCCTCAAGGGCCAGGGCAAACGCACCGTCGCCGTCGGCTACGTCGTCGGCGCGCCGTTGTGGAAGCCGACCTACCGCCTGGTGCTGCCCGAAGGCACAGCCACAACCGCGCGCCTGCAAGGCTGGGCGACGCTGGAAAATCAATCCGGTGCCGATTGGAAGCACGTCGCGCTGACCCTGCAGTACGGCAACCCGGTCACCTTCCGCCAGGCGCTGTATCGCAGCTATTTCGTGCAACGGCCCGAGGTTCCCGTCGAAATTCTCGGCCACGTCCTCCCCGACATCGACACGCGCGCCAGGTCGATGCAGTTCTCGATGGCGGCCCCAGCCCCAGCCATGGCCGCCCCCGCCGGTGCCGAACCCATGGAAAAGGCCGCCCCCATGGCGCCCCCGGCCGAACCCGCTCGGGCCGAGGAAACCCCAGAGGAAACCAGCTTCACCCTGCCGCAGCCCATCGACCTGGCCGCCGGCCATTCCGCCAACGTGCCGATCCTCGACCGCGAGATCCCGGCCGCCCGCATCGATCTGGTGCCCTTCCGGCAGCCCCATCCGCTGGCCGCCGTACGGATCACCAACAACGGCGCCCAAAGTCTGCCCGCCGGGGTCCTCACCCTCTACGACACCAATGCCGGTGCGGCCGGTTTCGCCGGAGACGCGCGCCTGAGCGGCCTGCCCCCCGGCGAGACCCGGCTGCTGTCGTTCGCCCGCGATCTGCGCACGACAATCGAGACACAAATCTCACCCCGACCCGACAGCATCACCGCGTTCAGCGTCGCCGACGGCATCCTGACCTACACGGTGCACAACCGCCGCATCATCCGGATCACTGCCACCGCCCCGGCCAAGGAACCGCGCGACCTGCTGCTGGAGATCCCGAAATCCGCCGGCGACGAGACGATCAGCATCGACGACGGCAAGACCCCGGTCGCCGAACAAACCGAGACCGCCTTCCGCGTCGCGCTGTCGCTGACCGCGAACGAGACCCGCACCATCACCGCCACGCTGGATCGGCCGGAACACCGCACCGTTGCCCTGCTGACCGGCAGCGACGCCATCCTGCAAGCGATCGTGGGGACGGAGAAACTCAACCCGTCCGGCCAGGCTGCGCTGCGCCACATCCTGGACCTCCGCCGCCAGGAAGCGCACAGATCGGCCGACCTGAACCAGCAGCGCAAACGCCTGGACGACCTGCTGGCCGACGTGGACCGTCTCCGCAAGAACCTCACCGTCGTCGCCGCCACCGACGCGCTGCACACCCGCCTGATACACGCGCTGGACGCCGACGAAACCGCCATCGAGGCGCTGCGCCAATCCATCGCCGCCGCCGAAGCCGCGCTGGCCAAGGCCCATCAGGACCTGGCCGCCGCCGTGACCGCCCTGCGTACCTGAACCGCCCGCCTTCGACAAAGTCCCCGCTCGCTTCGCCAGGAAGGACCCATCGATGCTCGCCATCGTCAACACCCCGAACCAGCCGGCGCCGGTCGAACTGCGCGATATCCCCGAACCGGCCACCACCCCGGACCAGGCGCTGGTCGAGGTCCACGCCTTCTCGCTCAACCGCGGCGAACTGGCCTCATTCGCCCGCAACAAGCCCGGCTGGGTACCCGGACAGGACATCGCCGGCATCGTGCTGCGTGCGGCCGCCAACGGCAAAGGCCCGCAAGCAGGTGCCCGTGTCGTGGCCCTGGTGGACGAATTCGGCTGGGCTCGCCGAGCCGCCGTGCCGAGCCATCGCATGGCCGAATTACCCGCCAATGTCGGCTTCGCGCAGGCGGCGACCCTGCCGGTCGCGGGCCTGACCGCCCTGCGAACGCTGCGCCATGGCGGGCCCCTGGTCGGGCGGCGTGTGCTGATCACCGGCGCGGCGGGCGGTGTCGGCACCCTCGCCATCCAGATCGCCGCCCGTTCCGGCGCGCATGTCACTGCCGTCGTCGGTCACCCCGAACGTGCCACCGGCCTGACGGCACTCGGCGCCGCCGAGGTCGTCCACGGCATCGAATCCGCCCAGGGCCGGTTCGCGCTGATCCTGGAATCCGCCGGCGGTGCGTCCCTGGCCACCGCGATCCAGCTTGTCGAGCCCCGGGGAACCATCGTCGTCTACGGCAATTCCTCTACCGAACCGACGTCCATCAGCTTCGCCAATTTCCGCGGCGCAGCGAACGCCCGCATCCAGACATTCAGCTACTTCACCTCCGAAGCCGAGGAGCGGTTCGCCCCCGATCTGGCCCTGCTGGTGTCGCTGATCGCCGATGGCTCCCTGAAACCCCAAATCGGCGTGGAGCGGACCTGGCGGGACCTTCTGCAAGTCGCCGAACTGTTGCGCAACCGCCATGTCGCTGGAAAGGCCATCCTGACCACTGACGAAGCCTAAGCCACACCCGCGCCGAACGAAACGAAATCACCCAACCAGACAGAACATATCGATCGCAACGCCATCCAATAGACTCTCAATGCCAAAGCACCATGAATCTCCGTGGTCCCCCGTGGCCCTCCCGCTTCCTCCGTGATGAAAACGCAGAAGGAACGAACACACAATCGGCGACCACCCTATTCCCGTACACCGGAACACGACATCCCCCCAAACCCCAGCGCCCGACGGAACACCGGCCGATCCCCCCGGTGCCGCGAGAACGGCAGCCCCACAAATCAGTCGGAGAATGAGACAACTTCGATCAACCGCGCCAAAGGTTGCGCCGGCCTCCCCCAAGCGAGGCCACCGAATCATCCCCCCTCCGCCCGCCGGCCTGCCCTCGCCCGAACTGGCCCCTCGCCATGGGGGTCGAATCAGCCTATCAAGCGCCCTCGAATGCGCGTCCGACCGAACCCGGTTGATCCCTGTCGGTCCCCGGCGGACGCGCCCAACTGATTGAGTGAGATTTGAGCGACACACCTGACCAGCCTCTAGGGCCGACCGGACCATACGGCGACATGCAGCCGGTGACCTTGGAAGAGGAAATGCGCCGCTCCTACCTCGATTACGCCATGAGCGTGATCGTGTCGCGCGCGTTGCCGGACGCCCGCGACGGCCTGAAGCCGGTGCATCGGCGCATTCTCTACGGCATGCACGAGGCCGGCTACACGCCGGACAAGGCCTACCGCAAATCGGCCCGCGTGGTCGGCGACGTCATGGGTAAATACCACCCGCACGGCGACGCCTCGATCTACGACGCCATGGTCCGCATGGCGCAAAGCTTCTCCATGCGGCTGCCGCTGATCGACGGCCAAGGCAATTTCGGCTCCGTCGACGGCGATAACCCGGCGGCGATGCGCTACACCGAGGTCCGTCTCGCCAAGGCCGCCGCGCTGCTGCTGGAAGACATCGACAAGGACACGGTCAACTTCCAGCCGAACTACGACGAGTCGGAACGTGAACCCCTGGTTCTGCCGGCGAAGTTCCCCAACCTGCTCATCAACGGCGCCAACGGCATCGCCGTCGGCATGGCGACCAACATCCCGCCGCACAACCCGGGTGAGATCATCGACGCCACCCTGGCGCTGATCGCCGACCCCGATATCGCGCTGGACGACCTGATGAAGATCGTCCCCGGCCCGGATTTCCCCACCGGCGGGATCATCATCGGCCGCTCCGGCATCCGCCAGGCCTTCGAGACCGGCCGCGAAAGCATCATCATCCGGGCGAAGACGGAATTCGAGGAAATCCGCAAGGATCGCCACGCGATCATCGTCACCGAGATTCCCTATCAGGTGAACAAGGCGGTGCTGCTGGAGCGCATTGCCGAACTGGTGCGCGACAAGCGGGTGGAGGGTATCTCCGACATC
>DATAZJ010000128.1:0-3895 GCA_036272115.1 Rhodopila sp.
TGCGAGGTCTACGACGCCGATACCCAGATCGGTTCCCGCGACGCTGAACCGGCCGCGGGAAAATTCGATGTCGGCGACAGAAGCTTCCAGGAAGTGCGCGGCGGCGCGCTTGCCGCGTTCGATGACGATATCGCTGGCGGCGATGATGGCGGCGCCGCTTTGCATCATCGAGCGGGAGCCGCCGGTGCCGCCACCGGCGACCAATTCATCGGAATCGCCTTGCAGCAGCTTGATGTTTTCGAACGGAATACCGAGCTGGGCGGAGAGAACCTGGGCGAAGGGCGTGGCGTGGCCCTGGCCGTAGTCGAGCGTGCCGGTGATGATGGTGACGTTGCCGTCGTCCTCGAAACGGATGCCGCCCATTTCGTTGCCGTCACCGGCGGTGACTTCGAGGAAGTGGCCCATGCCTCGGCCGCGGAGTTTGCCGCGGGATTTGGATTCGGCCTGGCGGGTCGCGTAGCCATCCCAGTTATTGGCGGCGAGGGCCCGTTCCATGACCGCGGGGAATTCTCCGCAGTCGTACAGCATTCCGTTCGGTGCCTGATACGGCATCTGTTCGGGTTGGATATGATTGCGGCGGCGCAGTTCGATGCGGTCGATACCCATCTCGTGGGCGGCGGTTTCGACCAGGCGTTCCATGTAGTAGTTGCCCTCGGGGCGGCCGGCACCTCGGTAGGCTCCAACGGGCGTCGTGTTGGTGAACATGCACTTGGTCGTGACCTGGATCAGCGGCGTGTTGTAAACGCCGATGATGTTCTTCGCGGTGTTCTGGGTCGGCGGGATGGTGGTGGCGTTGCTAAGCCAGGCACCCAGGTTGCCGAAGCCGGTGACGCGCAGGGCGAGGAACCTGCCGTCGGCGGCGAGGGCCAGTTCGGCGATCATCTCATGGTCGCGGCCATGGCTGTCGGACATGAAGCTTTCGGAGCGTTCATCGGTCCATTTGACCGGCTGGCCAAGGACGCGGGCGGCATGCAGCAGGCAGATGGATTCCGGGTAGGCGGAGGCTTTCATGCCGAACGATCCACCGACATTGCCAGTCAGGACATGGATTTTCTCGACCGGCATACCCATGACGCTGCTGAGCAGCGCTCGCTGTCCGAACGCACCCTGGCAGCCCAGCCGAAGGATCAGACGATCCTTTTCCGGATCGTATTCGCCGATCGCCGAACGGGGCTCCATCGGGCAGACGACGATGCGATTGTTGCGTATTGACAGGCGTGTGACGTGTGCGGCTTCGGCGAAGGCCGCGGTCACTTTCTCTTCGTCACCGAAATGGAAATCGAGGCAGACGTTGCCTGGCGCCGCTTCGTGGATTTGGGGGGCACCTGGGGCGGCGGCCTCACCGGCGGTGGTGACGGCGGGAAGCGGGTCGATGTCGGCGAATACCGCCTCGGCTGCGTCTTTTGCCAGTTTGTTGGTTTCCGCGACGACCATGGCGATTGGTTCGCCGACGTAGCGGACTTTTCCGGACGCCAGTGCGCGCTGGGGAGGACGTGGGGTGGCGGTACCGTCGCGGTGCTTGCCCGCGGCGGCCGGCATGTTCTTTATTCCGGCGGCATCAAGGTCCTCGGCCAGGATCACCGCGCGCACACCGGGCATGGCGCGCGCTGTGTCGACATCGATGGCGGTGATCGTGCCGTGCGCCATCCGGCTGCGCACCATGACGGCGTATAGCTGGTTGGGCCGGTTCAGATCGTCGGTGTAGCGGCCTTCACCGCGCAGCAGCATCGGGTCTTCCTTGCGGGAGACCGGTTGTCCGACAGCAAATTTTTCAGCGGTCAGCAGCGTGGGATCGAACGGCGCATTCATTCGGATGGGGCTCTCATGGCTTAGGGCTTCGCCATATCCAACAGGATATAGCGTGTGGGGGCAAGGTCTGGGCAGGCGACACTACTGGCCCAGCACCTCGATGGAGGTGGATTTGATCAGCGCCAGGACCGGGGTTCCCTCCGCCAATCGCAGATGCGCCACCGCGTCGGGCGTGACGCGTGACAACAGCCCTCCGTCGGGCAGGGCGATCTCGACGATCACCGAGCGTCGGATGGGATCGTTGGCGATTTGGCGGACGATGCCGGGAACGATGTTGTGGAGGCTGATCGCCTCGGGCGGTTGGCCGGCGAGGATCACCTCGCGGGCGGGAATGCGCGTGCGGCAGGTGGCGCCGACCGGCAGGTCCAGCAGCGGCACCCAGAATGTCGCGCCGGCGCCTTCCAGGCGGGTCAGGGCGCGGGACACGTCGTTTTCCACCACCCTGCACAGCAACAGCGCGCCGGCGTCATCGCGAAGGGCCAGCGGCACATCGGCCCGGGCGGCGACGTCGGAGACCGTGCCGTGCGCCACGACATGGCCGGCTTCCACCAGCACCATGGAATCGGCGAGTTGCACCGCCTCGTCCAGGGCATGGGTGACGTAGAGGATGGGCAGCCGCAGGGCGGTTTTCAGGCGGGTCAGGTAGGGCAGGATTTCCGCCTTGCGAGCTGAATCGAGGCTGGCCAGGGGTTCATCCATCAGCAGCAAATGCGGTTGGGCAAGCAGGGCTCGGCCGATGGCGACGCGCTGGCGCTCACCGCCGGATAAATTGTGGGGGCGGCGGGTCAGCAGGGCACCTATGCCGAGAAGATCGACGACCTCCTCGAAATGGATCGATCCGGGTGCGACGCGGCGCATGCCGAAGCGCAGATTGGTGGCGACCGACATGTGCGGGAACAGTCGCGAGTCCTGGAAGACCAGGCCGACGCGGCGGCGTTCCGGCGGGATCCAGGTGTTCGTGCCGGTGTCGGCGAGCACGGTGCCGTCGACCTCGATGCGGCAGTTGTCGGGCCGCAGCAGGCCGGCGGCGGCGTTGATGATGGTCGACTTGCCAGCGCCCGAGGGGCCGAACAGCACCGTTACGCCCGGTGACGGGACCTGGAACGCGATATCCATCCGGACGGACGGGAAGCGATGATTGAGCGTGATGGAAAAACTCATCGCCCGAGCATGGCATTCAGTCGTTTGCCGAACCATTCGGAGAGGAGCAGGCCGATGAGGGCCAGGGTCAGGGACACCATCGACAGTTCGGCGGCCTTCGACTCGCCGCCGGGCGATTGCAGGGCGGCGTAGATCGCCAGCGGCAGGGTTTGGGTCTGGCCGGGGATGTTGGCGGCGAAGGTGATGACGGCGCCGAACTCACCCAGGCTGGTGGCATAGCCGACGATGCCGCCAACCAGGATGCCGGGCGAGGCCAGCGGCAGGGTGACGTTGATCAGGCGGTCCAGCCAGCCGGCGCCCAGGGTACGGGCGGCCTGTTCCAGACCGCTGTCGATGGAATCGAGCGAGAGGCGGATGGAGCGGACCATGATGGGAAACGTCATGACGGCGCAGGCGAGGCTGGCGCCGGCGGTCGTGAACACCAGGCGGATGCCGAACCAGTGCAGCAGCAGCGAGCCGATGGGGCCGCGGATGCCGAAGACGATCAGCAGCAGCCAGCCGGTGACGACGGGCGGCAGCACCATGGGAAGGTGGACCAGGGCGTTCAGCAGGCCCCGGCCGGGGAAGCGATAGCGGGTCAGCACCCAGGCGGTCAGGACGGCCAGGGGCAAGCCGAACGCCACCGCGCGCGCGGCGACGACCAGGGTCAGCCAGACGGCTTCCCATTCCTGGGGCGATAGCATTCTCATGCGGACGGTATAGCGGGGAAGATACAGCGGGCAAAATCAGTCCGCGGCTTCGGCCATTCCGGTCGTTTCGGGCGCCTGTAGGGCCGCGAGCAGGGAGGTGACGCTGGCCGAGCGCAGGGGGATGAAGCGTTTGCCGGCCTGGCGGCAGAGCGATTTGGTGGCGTTGGCGGCGTCGTGGCTGATGCAATCCACCGGGAACAGGGCGAAATCGCAGCGACTGACCAGGCCGGGCAGCA
>DATAZJ010000129.1:0-15655 GCA_036272115.1 Rhodopila sp.
GAACGCATCCCGAGCATAGGCGACGCGGCCGGACGCGTAGGCGGCGACGCAGGCGTCCTCAACATAGTTGCGGGTCAGCGCCGCGCCGCCGAGCAGGACGGGGATTTCGAGGCCCTGGCGAGACATTTCCTCCAGGTTCTCGCGCATCACCACGGTGGATTTCACCAAAAGGCCCGACATGCCGATGGCGTGCGCTCGGTTGTCCTGCACGGCTTGCAGCATCTCAGCCAAGGGTACCTTGATGCCCAGGTTGACCACGCGGTAGCCGTTGTTGGTCAGGATGATATCGACCAGGTTCTTGCCGATGTCATGCACGTCGCCCTTTACCGTGGCGAGGACAATGGTGCCTTTCTCCTGGCCCTCCACCCGTTCCATCATCGGTTCGAGATAGGCAACCGCGGCCTTCATCGTCTCCGCGCTTTGCAGCACGAACGGAAGCTGCATCTTGCCGGAGCCGAACAGGTCGCCAACGACCTTCATGCCGTCGAGCAGGACGTTGTTGATGATCTCGAGCGGCGGCAGGGTTTTCAGGGCCTCGTCGAGATCGTCAGTCAGGCCTTTGCGGTCGCCGTCGACGATACGGTCCTTCAGCCGGCCTTCCGGGGTCTCGGCGCGTTCCTTCTTGACGGCGTCGGCAAGTTTGCGGCCGGCGAACAATTCCAGCAGGCGTTTCAGCGGGTCGTAGCCTTCGCGCCGGCGGTCGAAAATCAGGTCTTCGGCAACCTGGCGTTCTTCCTCGGCGATCAGATGCATCGGGCGGATTTTCGACACATGGATGATGGCGCCGGTCATCCCGGCGCGTCTGGCGTGGTCGAGGAAGACGCTGTTCAGCACCGCGCGAGCGGCGGGGTTGAGGCCGAAGCTGACGTTGGAGAGGCCGAGGATAATCTGGATGTCGGGGAATTTTTCCCGGATCGCGGCGATGCCTTCCAGCGTCCACAGCGCGAGTTTGCGATCGTCCTCGTTGCCGGTGGCGATGGTGAAGGTCAGCGGGTCGATCAGCAGGTCGGATTGCGCGAGGCCGAATTTGTTGCAGGCGAAATCGACCAGGCGGGTGGCGATGCGCAGCTTGTCCTCGACCGACTTGGCCATGCCGACTTCGTCGATGGTCAGGGCGATCACCGCGGCACCGAAACGTTTCGCCAGGACCAGGCGATCCGTGGCGGCTTTCTCGCCGTCCTCGAAGTTGATGGAGTTGATGATGGGCTTGCCGCCGTGCAGCTTCAGCGCGGCCTCGATCACCGGGGTTTCGGTGCTGTCGATGACCAGCGGACTGTTCACCGAGGCGGTGAAGCGGCGGATCACTTCGTTCATTTCGAAAATTTCGTCGCGGCCAACGAAGGCGGTGCAGATGTCCAGGGAGTGCGAGCCCTCGCCGATCTGCTCGCGGCCCATGGCGACACAGCCGTCCCAGTCGGCTTTTTCCTGCAGTTCGCGCCATTTCTTGGAGCCGTTGGCGTTGCAGCGCTCACCGATGGCGAAGATGGCGTTTTCCTGCCGCAGCGGGACCGCCTGGTAGAGGCTGGCGACTCCGGGGATCCAGATTGGGGTGCGGGCGACGGGGGCGGGACGAAATCTCCCACCGTCGGCGCGTTTGCGCAGCATGGCGTCGAGGGCCGTGATGTGTTCGATCGAGGTGCCACAGCAGCCACCGATCAGGTTGACCCCGTCCTGCACGATAAAGCGTTCCAGCCAGGAAGCGAGGTCTGCGGCGTTCAGCGGGTAGTGGGTGTGACCGTCGACCAGTTCCGGCAGGCCGGCGTTGGGCTGCACGGAGATCAGGCCAGGCCAGTTGGCAGCGAGCCAGCCGACATGTTCGGCCATCTCCTGCGGGCCGGTGGCACAGTTCAGGCCCATCAGCGGCACATCCAGGGCGCCGATAACCGAACCGGCGGCGGCGATGTCGGGACCGACCAGCAGGGTGCCGGTGGTCTCGACGGTGACCTGGACGAAGATCGGGGTGTCGGTGCCGGCGTTCAGGCGGGCGATCTTGGCGCCGTTCACAGCGGCCTTGATTTGCAGCGTGTCCTGGCAGGTCTCGATCAGGATGGCGTCAACGCCACCGGCGATCAGGCCGCGGCATTGTTCGGCGAGGGCGGCTTCCAGCGGGTCGTAGGCGATGTTGCCCAGGCTGGGCAGCTTGGTGCCTGGACCGACGCTGCCGATCACCCAGCGGTCGCGGCTGTCGGCAAAGGACTCGGCGGCTTCACGCGCCAGTTCACCGGCGATCTTGTTGATCTCGAAGGCTCGGTCGGCAAGGTCGAACTCGGCCAGGGTCACCGGGGAACCGCCGAAGGTGTTGGTTTCGACCATGTCGGCGCCGGCGGCGAAATAGCCTTTGTGGATGTCACGCACCATCTCGGGGCGGGACAGCACCAGGACGTCGGTGCAGTTTTCGCGGCCCCAGTAGTCTTTCTCGACATCCAGGGTCAGGGCCTGGACGCGGCTGCCCATGCCGCCATCGCACAGCAGGACACGATCGCGCAGGGCATCGAGCAAATGGGGACGGGTCATGTTTGCTTTCAGAAAGCGAGTTCAGGCGTGGCGTCCGCCATCGCGCGGATGGCGGGCCAGATCCGGATAGGGAGCGGGCCGGGGACGGTGACCGGGTCGCGCCATTCCACCTCTGCCAAGGTGAACATCCGGTTAATGGCGTCGTCGGAAAATCCCGGCCAGCGATGGGCGAGCTTGTCGGTCATGTCGGTGCGGTCATGCTCCGCGAGGTCGATGACCAGCAGCGTGCCGCCGGGACTGAGAACCCGAGCGGCTTCGTGGATGGCGTTTTGGGGGTCCTCGGCGTGGTGGAGGACCATTTGCAGCACGACGGTGTCGAAGCAGCGATCCGCCAAGGGCAGCCGGTACATGTCTGCCTGCCGAACGGCGCAATGCGCCAGGCCCGGGGCGGACAGGCGGGCTCGCGCCAACGCAAGCATGGCCTTGGAGGCGTCGACGCCGAGGGCCTGGCGGACGCGCGGGGCGAGCAGTTCGAGGACCCGGCCGGTGCCGGTGCCGATGTCGAGCAGGCGGCCGGCCGATCCGGGTGGGATCAGGGTCAGCAGGGCGTCTTCGACCGCCTGCGCGGGCAGTTCGAGGGCGCGCATCTCATCCCAATCGGCGCCTTTGCGGCGGAAGCTCTCAGAGGCGATGCGGGCGCGTTCGGCGAGGACGCGGGCGGCCTGGCGGCGGTCCGCCTCCAGGATCGGGTCGTCGGAGGGCAGGCGGGCGACGAGTTCGCGTGGCAGGGCGCCGTCGTCGCCGGTGGGGAGGGCGAACCAGACGTTGGCGCCTTCCCGGACGCGGTCCAGCAGGCCGCAATCGCAAAGCAGCTTCAGATGGCGTGAGAGGCGCGGCTGCGATTGGCCGAGGATTTCGGTGAATTCCATGACGCAGAATGCGCCACGCGCGGCCAGCGCGAGGAGGCGCAGGCGGGTGGGTTCGGCGGCGGCGCGCAAACTGGCAAGGAGTTGGTCCATGGCGGACGATTTAATGACATAAAGATATCCTTATGTCGAGAGGGTATCTCGGGACGGGCCGATTGATGACCTCTTCGAGAGGCTGGTTTTCCGTTTTATCTCGATGGGTCTCCGGCTTGAGGAGCCAGCAGCACCGTTCGTTCTTACGCTACCGCCGGCCGAACCGTTTGGATGATGCGATCCGCCGTGATCCCTCATTTACATCCGCTCCGCGGACACAGTCTTCCCCGCCGGAAGCGCCTTCAATCGTTCCATGACCGCCGGAACGCCCTCGATGACCTCGAACAGGCCACGGCAGGCGGGATCGGCGAAGCCCTGCTCGATCGCATGATCGATGGTGGCGACCAGGGGTTCGATCGAACCGGCGACGTTGCAGAGCAGGATTGGCTTGTCATGCAGGCGGAGCTGGCGCCAGGTGATGATCTCGAACGCCTCATCGCAGGTGCCGAGGCCGCCGGGCATGACCACGAAGGCGTCCGACTCCTCGTAGAGGCGGCGCTTCCGGCTGTGCATGCTGTCGGTGACGATCATCTCCGAGACATTGGTATGGGCGACTTCCCATTTCGTCAGGAACTCCGGGATCACGCCGAGGACCGTGCCGCCGGCGGCCAGGACGGCGTCGGCGACGACACCCATGATGCCGACGCGGCCGCCGCCAAAGACGAGTCGCATGCCCGCCTGGCCGAGAGCATGGCCCAGCGCTCGGCCGGCGTTGGCGTAGGCGGGGTTCACCCCGACCCGGGAGCCACAAAACACGGCAACAGAATGTATCGACGTCATGAATTTCCTTTTCTTCGGGTTCCGGCAGTCTGTCCGGTGGTGCGTAAATCTGCTAGCGAATCATCGTGGCGATCCATGATCGTTGTGCAATCGCGCGTCCATAACCGACTGGGAAGGCGTTATCGAATGACAAAGCGTATAGCATTATGTGCCGTTATGCTGTTGACCGGGCTGGGTGTGGCCCGCGCGGATGGGCTGGATCCGATCGCTGTGCGGCAGGCCGGGTTCGCGCTGCAAAATGGTGATTTTGCCTTCATCCGTTCGGTCGTGAAGGACAAAGGCGACGTCAAGCCGCTGGAAGGGCCGGCCAAGGCGATCGCCATGTGGACCAAAGTGATCCCCACCTTGTTCCCCAAGGGCACCGAGACCGGAGGCAACACCAAGGCGCTGCCGGCAATCTGGTCGGACCCGGCCGGGTTCCAGAAAATCGCGCTGGCGGCGAACGAAGCCGCGACCAAGCTGGCCGTCGACGCGAAAGCCGGCAACACCGAGGAAGTGGCTGCCGATGCGAAGTTGCTGGGTCAGCAGTGCGGCGCCTGCCACAAGGGCTATCGCGAGAAGTAATGTCCGCATGATTGCCGGCCCGTCTGGCTGCGTTACCAGGCGGGCAGGCAAGAGTGGCTCGTTTCTACTTCACCGACCATCAGTACGGAGGTAGAAACTGCGGGAAGCCGGGGTTTACGTTAAGGTCCGTGGCGCGATGTTGCGGCGCCAATATCGGTTGAAGCATTCGGACGCGATCGTCCGGGCGTCGGCACAGGTGCAGGCGGTGCTGCTGGTGATGCGGGATACCAACGGGTTCCCGACCGGCGATCCGGGTGTTCTGCTACCGTATCGGGTCTAGCTGCCATGTCCTTTCTGATGAAAGTAGTTCTTCCGGTAGAACTCCTGCACCAGGTCCCGATAGACCGCGGGCGGATAGCGCGCGGGGTTGTCGGCCGAAACGCAGCTTGGCAGGCACTCGATGGTCGCCGCCGGGTTCGGACTGTGGAAATATGCGATCGAATACCGGTCGATCCCGGACTCGTTGATCACGCCATGCGGCGTCGACAGGAACCGGTCATTCGACCAGCGCCGCATCATGTTCCCGAGGTTGACCAGAAACGTTGCGGGAATGACCGGCGGGGCAAACCACTCGCCTGACGGCAGGCGGACGGCAAGGCCGGGAACATCGGTCCTGGCCAGGGCCGTCATGAAACTGTTGTCGGTGTGGGGGGCGGTGCCGAAGGTGTTCTCACTGGTGTCTTCCTGCGGCGGGTAGTGCAGGAAGCGCAGGTTGATGTGTTCCTCATTGGCGAAGAACGGCGCGAACGTATCCGGCGGCATGTCCAGGGCCACGGCGAAACCGGGCAGGATGCGGCCGCACATCGCACGCAGGGCGTCGAAATAGGCCATCATGTCGCGGCGCAGGTCGGAATGCCCCTCCGGCCACTGGTTGCGGCCGCGCAGCGGCACGCCGGCAACCACGTCCGGATGATCGGCGCCCCGGTCGTGGCTGATGAAGAAGCTTTCGTTCTGGTTCGGTTTCGTTGCCTTGTGCACCGTCGAGGCGGCCTGCATGGACGCGTTCATCGGCATGTAGCCGATGTTGCTTTCGTTCAGTTGCAGCCTCAACTTCTCCGCCAGCGGCAACGCGTGAAACCGGCGGGACGCGGCGAATCCGCGGTCGATGACGTCCTGTGGCACCCCATGATTGGCGGCATAGAAAAAGCCGATATTTTCGCACGCGTAGCGAAGTTGTTCCGCCAACCGATCCAGCGCACCGGGCTCTCCGGCGAAATACGGGCCGAAGTCGATCACCGGAATCAACTGCGAAACGGATTCGGGATCCTTGACCGCGTGCTGCTTGAACAGGTGCATCGAAGCCTCCTGACAGGTGTCCCGATAGGCTAGCATCTTGACGCGCCGGCGGGTAGGGCATTCCCTTTCGCCCCGAGGGAGGACAGTCGATGGTCCAGATACGTCAAGTCGGCCCGCGCATCGGGGTCGAGGTTTCCGGGGTCGATCTACGGACGGTGGATGCGGCAGGGTTCGCGCCGATCTATCAGGCGTGGCTCGATCATAATGTCCTGGTGGTCACCGGCCAGGACCTGACGATCCATGAGTTCCTGGCGTACAGCCGCCGGTTCGGGATCGTCTCACCGCATCCGTCGAAAAGCACACGCCATCCGGACCTGCCCGAGATCACCATGCTGGGGACCGGGAAATTCAATCCCGACGGCTCGCTGAACCAGTCGATCTACCGGCGGGGTGCCGAGGGATGGCACACCGACGGAGCCTACGACGATGTGCCTTTCAAGGCGACGCAGCTTTACGCGCTGGCGATCCCGGACACCGGCGGCGACACGCTGTTCGCCAGCGGCTACGCGGCGTACGACGCAATGCCGGAACGGTTGAAGCAACGGCTGGACGGCGTCCTGGGGGCGTTTACTTATGGCGGCCGCAAGAAGACACAGGCGTTGCTGAACCCGGAAGATCGCGACCGGACGCCGGCGATGCATCCGATCATCCGTACCCACAGCGAAACAGGGCGGAAATCGCTTTACGTCGACCCGGGGAAGATACTCTACATCCAAGGCGCCGAACCGGCCGAAAGCGACGCGCTGATCGAAGAACTGACCGAACTGATGATCCAGCCGCAGGGCGAATATCGCCATAAATGGCATGTCGGCGACGTGGTGATCTGGGACAATCGCTGTTCGTATCATAAGGCGGCAGGCGACTACCCGCCGGAGCAGGATCGCATCCACTGGCGGACGTCGATCAAGGAGCCGGCGGGCTAGTATCGCGCATCAGAGAAGCGCGATACGTGGCAGTTTTGTCCGAGTGGCCGATTCACGCGGGAAATCGCGGCCACCTCGTGGCTCGCGCTTTACTGCGATCGGGCACTAGGGTGATTTTCCACGCGCGTGGTTCTATCCGATGCCGCGCTCCGCGAAGACTTCCTGGGCGATGCGGGCGGCGGTCATTGATCCGGGCCAGCCCGCGTAGAAGGCGAGGTGGGTGATGACCTCGGCGATTTCGTCCTTGGTTACGCCGTTGTCCAGCGCCCGGGCCAGGTGGCCGCGAAGCTGTTCCGGACGGTAGGTGCTGATCAGCGTGGCGAGGACGACAAGGCTGCGGTCTCGCTTGCTGAGGCCGGGGCGTTCCCAGATGTCGCCGTAGATGACGTTCTCGGTGACTTCGATCATCTTCGGCACGGTGGCACGGACGGCGTCACGCGCGTTGGAGGGCGGTTTGGTCATGGGCTGTGCCTCGGGGTGAGTGGTATCGAGGGGTGAAGTCGCGGCCGGCCTGGCCGTTCCCGGATCAAATCCGGTGACGGCCAAGCCACAGATCAATGGCCCGCCTGCGTGGCGGCTAATACCCCTTGCTGCCCCGAACCTCGGTTTCGGCAGCGTCGAAGTTGCATTCGACGGAAATTCCGTCCGGGTCCAGGTAGAACAGTTGCGTCATGTTCAGGCGCGGCAGCACGCGCTCGTCGAACTTGACGCCGCGCGATTGCAGGTTGGTACGCATCTCCTTCAATCCGTCGCAGGAGAACGCGATATGATCCAGGCGGCCGGTGGCAGCCGGGTAGGACGGGCCATCGGCGATGACGGAGTCCTCGGCTCGGTAGCCGATCAGGTGGACGGTGGGGACATCGCCGCAGTACAGCCAGTAGCCGGGAAACGTCAGCGGCGGACGCTCCCCGACTTTCAGGCCGACGATGTCCTGATAGAAATCCTTGGTGCGTTCCAGGTCGCGGACCTTGATCGTGTAATGGTTCAGCGATTGCGCCGGCATGTTGTTTCCCTCTCAGAACTGGTTTTCGGGTGGCAGGCCGAGCATGATCTGCCCGACGGATTCGTAGTGGAGCTGGCGGCCCTGGGACTGTTGCGAGACCGTGTGGATATCGCGCAGCCGGCGCTCGAACGGCTGTGATTCGAACACGGCGATCGACCCGGCGCAGTGGAACATGGTGTTCACGGCCTCTCGCGACTGGTTGATCGACCAGGTGGAGGCAAGGCGCATCATCGCCGCGTGATGTTCCGTCATTTCGCCGTGCTCGACGACGTAGTCGTAGATTTCGTCCAGCGTATTGTGCAGGAAGGCGCGGGCGGAGTGCCACTTCGCCTCGCACTGGGCCAGTTGCGATTGGACGACGTTGTTTTCACGCAATGGTTTGGACGCGCCGCGCGAAACCTTGGTGGCGGGCAGGTCGAGGAACGCATCGATCAGGCCGCGGGCGAGGCCCAGCCCGACACCGGCGAACCCGGCAGAGTAAAGCTGGCTGCTGCCGAAACGATACAGTGGGCCGGCTTCGCGCCTGTCGACTGCCTTGTCACGCAGCATCGTGTGATCGTCGGGGACGAACAGGTCCTTCACCACGTATTCGTTGCTGGCGGTACCGCGCAGACCCAGCGTGTGCCAGATATCCACCATCGTCACGCTGGATTTCGGGAACAGCATGGTGCGGATTTCCTTGCGCCCCGCGACCTTCATGTGGGCGCCCAGCCAGGTGGCATTCTGGCTGCCGCTGGCGAAGCGCCATGTGCCGGAGATGCAGTATCCGCCGGGAACAGGCTCAGCCTCGAACGGGGCGCCGGGCGGTCCCCAGGCCAAGATGCCGTCGACCGGACCGAAGATCGCCTTTGCCACATCAGGGGCCAGATAGGCGGCGGACATCGAGCATCCGTTGCCCTGGCACACGACCCAGGCCGTGGACCCGTCGGCGGCGGAAACCGCTTCGGTCACGCGGGCGAAATCGGAGGGTTTCAGTTCCATCCCGCCGATCGAACGGGGCTGCAGCATACGGAAAAACCCGCCCTCCTTCAGGGCTTTGACGATCGGCGGCGTAAGTTCTCGGCGTTGGTTGACCTCATCCCCCTCCTGCTTCAGCAGGGAATGCAGCGCTCGGGCGCGTGCGACCTGGGGATGGATTTCGGTCATTGAGGAGCCTCCGCGACAGTGGCGTGAACGCCGTTGCTTGCAACGATGGCGCATTTCCGGGCGGATGAAAAGCTAGTCACCCAAAGGCTACTCACCCAAAGGCTACTCACCCAGAGGCACGACAACTTTGGGGACGACGACGTTGTCCTCCAACTCCTCATCGATGGCGACGATGGATTGTTTGCCGGTTTCGAAACCAAAAAACAGGAAGGCGCAACCGCAGAGTACCATCCAGGCGGTGAAATAGGCGAAGGACGGGCCGATGGCGTCGATCGTTGCCTTGGGGGTGATGATGTTCGAGGAGCCGACGATCATTGCAAGACCGAGCGGACCGATAATCTTGCCGATGCCGCCGAAACCGTAGGATGCGCCCATGCCGGTGGTGCGCAGGCGGGTTGGCCAGACCTCCGACAGATAAGGCCCGATGATGGCGAACCCGCCGTCGTAGAAGAAGTCGGCGATGACGATGGTCAGCCAGAACAGGGAAATCCCGTTCAAGTACGAATCATGCAGCAGGCCGGCGGCGGCGATCGTGACGGCGCCGCCGAAGCCGGCCAGCATCCCGGCGTTGCGGCGGCCGATGGCGTCGGACAGCCAGGCGAAGGTGATGCGGCCGATGATTCCCGACAGCTTCACCCACAGAAAAAGATAGGCGGCATAGGCGGGCGTGACCCCGAGTTGCAGCACGAACAGGGTCGGTGCCCACAGGCCGATGCCATAGGACGCGGTTTGCGCGCCAATGCTGGCCATGAACGATACGGCGAGACTCTTCGGGTAGCGGAACAGGTCGCTCCAGGGCGCGGGGTCCTGCTTGTGGGTTTTGTCCGGCAGGCGTAGGTCCGTCGGCTTGATCTTCAGTGCCCAGGCAAGGGATTTCCGAGCGTCTTCGGTTCGGCCCTGGCCGACCAGCCAATGAGGTGATTCGGGCACCCAGGCGCGGATCAGCAGGGTGAAGGCGGCGGGGATGACGCCGATCAGGAACAGCCCGCGCCAGCCAATGATGTCGGTGGTGAAGGCGGCGAAGGAGGACGCGATCATGACGCCGAGGGGGATGAACACGGTGACCAGGCCGCCGATGAAGCCGCGCATGCGGGCGGGCACGAACTCCTGCACCAGCGGCAGATCGACACAGTAAAGGCCGCCGACGCCAAAGCCGACGAAGAAACGGAAGACCGAGAGGAACCACCAGCCGTTTTCAGGCGTGAAGGCCAGGATGCCGCTGGCGAGGGAGAAGTTGACGACGGTGGCGATGAAGACTTTCCGCCGGCCGTAGACGTCGGCGAGACGGCCCCAGATGACCGAACCGAGGATGGCACCGACGCCGGACGACAGCAGGATGATGGCCGATTGACCGAAGGTCAGGTGCCAGGGCTTGATGATGAAGGCGAGTACGAAGCCGATCAGGTAGTAGTCGAAGAATTCCAGCATGTCGCCGATGATCGCCGCGGCGATGATCTTGATCTGGTTGCTGGTCAGCGACTTGGCCTGGTCCAGGCGGTTGAACATCATGGCTGCCTCCCCGTCCCGGCTTGGTCCGGGTTATCATGGGTACGGTGCCTGAAATGGCGGCGGCGTCAAGGTTGAGCGCCGTCGTCCGACCAGCTTGTTGCGTTCCAGTAATCGGATGGCACGGTCAGGCGGCGGCGGTCCGCGCGACGCTCAGCAGGGCGGCTTCCAGCCGCTTGGCGACCTCGTTCGCCATGCCGGTCGGGGTGGCGGCGAACCCGATCACCAGGCCGTTCATCCTTGGCGTGCCGGGGTAGTAGGCGCGCAAGGGCGACACCGCGAGGTCTCGCATTCGGCAGGCCCGGACGGCGGAACCTTCGTCCATGTCGTCGGGCAGGCGTGCGACCATGTGCAATCCACCCGGCGCGGCCAGGGCGATGGCGTGGTGGACGTGGCGGGCCATTGCTTCGAGCAGGGCATCGCGGCGGCGGGCGTATTCGGTGCGCATCTTGCGGATATGCGGGGACAGCAGGCCTTGGCGCATGAACTCCGCCAGCGTCGCCTGGGTGAAGCCGTCGGTGCCACGATCGGTCAGGGTGCGCAGGCGGACGAAGGCGGGGACCAGGGGCGGCGGCACGATGGCGAAGCCGATGCGCAGCGCGGGGGCCAGCGTCTTGCTGAAGGTGCCGCAATAAATCACCTGCCCGGCCTTATCCAGCGTCGCCAGCGGCGGCAGCGGCTTGCCTTCCCAGCGGAATTCGGAGTCGCAATCGTCTTCCAGCACCCAGGCGTTGGCGCGGCGTGCCCAGTCCAGCAGCGCCAGGCGGCGACCGATCGGCAGCGCGCCACCCAGCGGCGTGGCGTGGGACGGCGCGACCAGGGCCAGGCGGGCGTTGGGGGCGATGCGGGTGCCGGCGGCGACGTCGAGGCCTTCGGCGTCGCTGGGGATCGGCACGATGTGGGCACCGGCGGCGAGCAGGGCGCCTCGGCCGGCGATATAGCCGGGGTCTTCGACCCAGACCGGGTCGCCCGGATCCAGCAGCAGGTCGGCCGCCGTGCGCAGTGCCTGCTGGGTACCGTTGCTGACCACGATACAGCCGGGGTCGGCGACCAACCCGCGGGTGGCGGCCAGGTGGGCGGCGATCTGTTCGCGCAGGACCAGCAAGCCCTGCGGCGGCGGATAGCTGGACAATTCCCCGGCCAGGGGCTTCATCACCCGTGTCGTGCAGCGCGCCCAGGCCTTGACGGGGAACAGATCGGGGGCGGGCAGGCCGCCGGCCAGCAGCAGGCCCTGGGCGGGATCTCGGGCGCTGGCGGTGGCGGGGATTTCGGCCATGCGGGCGCCGCGGGCGGACAGCGACACGGCGGCGAGGGATGAGGTTGCCGCCGGCACCGGCGCCTGATCCGGCAGATCGGTCGCCACGTAGGTGCCGCTGCCGGTGCGGCCGCGGACATAGCCCTCGGCGGCGAGGCGTTCATAAGCCAGCACCACGGTCTGCCGAGCGACGCCGAGTTCGTGGGCCAGGGAGCGGCTGGGCGGCAGGCGGCCACCGCCGGGCAGAGCCCCGGTCAATATGCTGTGACGCAGGTGGTTGAAGACGGCATTTTGCCGGGTTTGGTCTGGTGCGAGCATGGGGTCCGGATGATTGCCGATCGGTCCAATCGGCGGACCCTAGTCCCCATTGTGTCGTGCAAGCAATAGTACATACGCATTGCGCGGCATTGGGGACTGTTCCCAAGCCGCGCTTTCTCTGACCAAACCAGAAGGGGGCTTGTTAGAAGCCCTCGCGCTCCAGCCGCTTACGCTCCAGCTTCCTGGCGCGGCGCACGGCTTCCGCGGCTTCGCGGGCCCGACGCTCGGACGGCTTTTCGTAATGCCGCCGCAGCTTCATCTCGCGGAAAATACCCTCCCGCTGCATCTTCTTCTTGAGCGCCTTGAGCGCCTGATCGACGTTGTTGTCACGCACGAGGACTTGCACTTGGCCGCCTGCTCCTATCCAGGGCACCCCACCATCGGGTGCGCAAAATCGTCCGTCGTCAGGGATTCCGACGCGGGGGCTGGCGCTATACCATGGTCGTGGATACTTACAAGTCCATTTTCCGCCAGCAGGGGCACCACGCGCATATGGCCATACTGAAAATCGCCCGGATGGGCCACCCGGTTCTGCTGCAGAAATGCGACCCGGTGGCCGATCCGGGCGCGCCGGAAATCCGCCGCCTGGTCGCCGATATGATCGAGACGATGGAGGACGCACCCGGCGTCGGACTGGCCGCGCCGCAGGTGTATCAGCCGCTGCGCCTGTTCGTGTTCCGCGTCCCTGGCGGGCGGGAGAGCAAGGATCCGGAAGACACCGCATCGCCGACCGCCGTGCTGATCAACCCGACGGTCGAACTCATCGGTGAGGAACGCGCGCTGGCCTGGGAAGGCTGCCTGTCGATCCCCGGTCTGCGGGCGGCGGTGCCTCGGGCCGCACGCATCCGCTATCGCGGGGTGGACTGTGACGGAAACGTGATGGAGCGGGAGGTGTCCGGGTTCCATGCTCGTGTGGTGCAGCATGAGTACGACCATTTGGACGGGATCCTCTACACGATGCGGATGACCGATTTCCGCTATTTCGGCTTCACCGAGGAACTCGACAAAGCGGGAGCCAAAGGATGATCGCCCCCCCTGAACGGATGCCGGAACGCGATGCAGCGATTCTGGGGATGCTCCCGCATGTGCCGTTCGACGGCTGGACCAAGCGGGCACTGCGCGCCGGGGTGCGCGATGCAGGGCTGCCGGCGGATGAAGCGGACCTGCTGTTTCCGCTCGGTTCGCTGGATATGATCGAGACGTTCTGCGACCTGGCTGACCGCCGGATGGAGGAAGCGGCGCAGTTGCTGACGGAAACGAAGCTGTCCGCGCGGGTGCGGGCGGTGATCGCGCTGCGACTACAGCAGAACCGCCCCTACAAGGAGGCGATCAGGCGCGGGCTGGCTGTGCTGGCCTTGCCGCACAACGCTCGGGCGGCGGCGGGATGCACAGCCCGGACGGTCGATGCGATCTGGCACGCGGCCGGGGACCGTTCGGCGAATTTCAGTTGGTATACCAAGCGGGCCATCCTGATGGCGGTCTACAGCGCGACGGTGCTGTTCTGGCTGCGCGACACGTCGGAGGACGACGTGGACACACTGGCGTTCCTGGACCGGCGGCTGGCGGGCGTCGGACGGATCGGGCGACTGCGCGGACGCGCCGAGGGGCTGGTCGCGCGGTTGCCTCGGCCGCGCGCCCTACGAATGGGTGACACAGGCTGACGGACCCTCTATCTGTGCGACAAAACCAGCCGGTGCCCCGCCGGCGGGTTCACAGCGCAGTCCCCCGTTAGCAGGTTCATGACCGACACTCCGTTAGAGCGTATCCGCAACTTCTCGATCATCGCGCATATCGACCACGGGAAATCCACCCTGGCCGATCGGCTGATCCAGTTCACCGGCGGGCTGACCGCGCGGGAAATGACCGCCCAGGTGCTGGACAACATGGAGCTGGAGAAGGAACGTGGCATCACCATCAAGGCACAGACCGTTCGCCTCAGCTACACGGCGAAGGACGGGCTGATCTACGAACTGAACCTGATGGACACGCCCGGCCACGTCGACTTCGCTTACGAGGTCAGCCGCAGCCTCGCCGCCTGCGAGGGCAGCCTGCTCGTGGTGGATGCCAGCCAAGGCGTGGAAGCCCAGACGCTGGCCAACGTCTACCAGGCGATCGACGCCAACCATGAAATCGTGCCGATCCTCAACAAGATCGACCTGCCGGCGGCGGAAACCGAACGGGTGAAGCAGCAGATCGAGGACGTGATCGGCCTGGATACATCAGATGCGGTGGAGATCAGCGCCAAGACCGGCCTGAACATCGAGGGCGTGCTTGAGGCGCTGGTGAAGCGTCTGCCGGCGCCGAAGGGTGACGCCGAAGCGCCGCTGAAGGCGCTGCTGGTGGATAGTTGGTATGACCAGTACCTCGGCGTGGTGATCCTCGTCCGGATCAAGGACGGCCGCATGAAGCGCGGCCAGCGCATCCGCATGATGTCGTCGGGCGCGGTTCACTCGGTGGAGCAGGTGGGTGTGTTCACCCCGAAGATGACCCCGATGGACGATCTGGGACCGGGCGAGATCGGGTTTATCACCGCCGCGATCAAGACGGTGGCTGATTGCAATGTCGGCGACACCATCACCGACGACCGGATGCCGGCAACGGAGGCTCTGCCGGGGTTCAAGCCGTCGATCCCGGTCGTCTGGTGCGGCCTCTACCCCATCGACGCCGACGATTTCGAGAAACTGCGCGACAGCCTCGGCAAGCTGCGCCTCAACGACGCCAGCTTCCACTACGACCCGGAAACATCCGCCGCCCTGGGCTTCGGCTTCCGCTGCGGGTTCCTCGGCCTGCTGCACCTGGAGATCATCCAGGAACGACTGACCCGAGAGTTCGACCTCGAACTGATCGCGACCGCCCCGTCGGTGGTCTACCACATCTACAAGACCAACGCGCAGATGCAGGAACTGCACAACCCGGTGGACATGCCCGACGGTTCGGTGATCGACCATATCGAGGAACCATGGATCAAAGCCACGATCATGGTGCCCGACGAGTATCTCGGCAGCGTGCTGCAGCTTTGCACCGAACGGCGCGGCCAGCAGGTGGACCTGACCTATGTCGGCAATCGCGCCATGGCGGTGTACCGAATCCCCCTCAACGAAGTGGTCTTCGACTTCTACGACCGCCTGAAATCGGTCTCCCGAGGCTATGCCAGCTTCGACTACGCGATGGATGGCTATGCCGAGGCCGACCTCGTGCGGATTTCCATCCTGGTGAACGGCGATCTGGTGGACGCGTTGTCGTTCATCGCCCACCGCGCCGCCGCCGAAAACCGCGGCCGCCAGATCTGCGCTCGGCTAAAGGACCTGATCCCCAAGCAGTTGTTCAAGATCGCGATCCAGGCGGCGATCGGCAGCCGGGTGGTGGCGCGGGAGACGATCAGCGCGCTGTC
>DATAZJ010000130.1:0-2437 GCA_036272115.1 Rhodopila sp.
GACTTTTGCACGACTTGACGGGCGCGACCTTTAGGTGGCGTCCCGTAGGGGATTCGAACCCCTGTTGGTGCCGTGAGAGGGCACTGTCCTGGGCCTCTAGACGAACGGGACATCGGCCAAGGCGGGCCTTCTAGCCTGGAATCCCCCGAACCTCAAGCGCCGGAATCCCTCCGAATCCCGAATCTTACCGAACCAGGGAAATCCGCCCGGTCACCGCACCCGTATCGGGGTCGATCAGCACCACGCGATCCGCGCCGCCGCCCTGCAACTGGATCGCCAGCCGGTCCCGCGCCGCCGCGATTCCGGCGATCCGCGTGCCCGCCGGCTCATCCAGCGTCGCCGCCACGGACGCCGGGAGCGTCGCCACCAGGGACCGCGGCGACGACATCCGGTCAACCACCACCACGATCAGCGCCGTCGTGCCCACCACGATCAGCACGCCCATGACAATCACGGCGATCTTCAACGCCCGCATACCGTTTCCCATCCGCAGCCGATCCGGGTTATCCCACATCCACATGCCAGCCAACAGCGCACCATCGCCTTCCGGGCTGATCCGCATCACTGCCACGGCGGATCATGCCGGGCAGCGCATGGATCGGTTTCTCGCCGACCATCTCGGCACGCTCTCGCGGTCCCGGGTCAAGACGCTGATCGATGAGGGTCGGCTGCTCGGCGCCTCAGGTCCGGTCACCCAACCGGCCGCACCGGTCAAACCGGGCGTTACCTATATCCTGGACCTGCCGGCTCCGACTCCGGCCACGCCGTTGCCGCAAGCCATCCCCTTTCCGATCTTGTATGAGGACGACGACCTGATCGTCCTGGACAAGCCCGCCGGCCTGGTCGTGCATCCCGCCCCTGGCAATCTCGACGGCACCCTGGTGAACGCGCTGCTCGCCCATTGCGGCCCAGGCTTCACTGGCATCGGGGCCGAACGCCGCCCCGGCATCGTGCACCGGCTGGATAAGGACACCTCCGGGGTCATGGTCGTGGCCAAGACCCAGCTTGCCAACGATGCGCTGACCACGGCCTTCGCTACCCGAGACCTCGACCGCTCCTACACGGCCTTGGCCTGGGGTCTGCCGCAACCGTTGGCCGGCGAGATCGAGAGCGCCATCGGCCGCGATCCGCGCGACCGCAAGCGGATGGCGGTGGTGACCCGGGGCGGCAAGCTGGCGTTGACCCGCTACCGGACGATGCGTGCGTGGCAAACCAGCCTCGCGCTGCTCGAATGCCGCCTGGCGACCGGGCGCACGCATCAAATACGTGTGCACCTTGCAAGCAAGGGGCATCCGATCGTCGGCGATCCGCTGTACTTGCGGCGGGTTCCAGCGGCGGCAAAAGCCATAAATCCGCCACTTCGCGGCCATCTTCTCGACTTCCCGAGGCAAGCCCTGCACGCCGCCAGCTTAGGCTTCAGACACCCCAGGACGGGTCGTGCCGTCAGTTTCGAAACCCCTTTGCCAGCCGATATGCAGGCACTTTTGAACGACGTCGAAACCAATCTGTCAGGCTGTTAACCGTTCGTTAATATTGACAGGACTAAAACGGTCCTGTATAAAATTCCCTATCAAGCGGGGGGATGCCCTTCTTTGATGGGGACGTCTGGAACGCCGCCGCCAACTTGGGGTGGGTCACCGGGACGTGAATTCCCAACCTGCATCCAGAATGGTCTCAATCACATTCATGCCGTGTTCTTGCGCCACTCTGGGCAAGTCAATACGGCCTGACGAAAGGAGCCTAAACCGTGGCCTCTGCCGTCCTTAATATTGCTCCCGAGGGCAATCTCTCGCGGTATCTCCAAGAGATCCGCAAGTATCCGATGCTGACTCCGGAGGAAGAACTGTCGCTCGCCCACCGGTGGCGCGACTCGGAAGATATGGAGGCGGCACACAAGCTTGTCACCTCCCATTTGCGGCTTGTTGCAAAAATCGCCATGGGTTACCGCGGCTACGGCCTGCCGGTCGGCGAACTGATCAGCGAAGGCAATGTCGGGATGATGCAGGCGGTGAAACGCTTTGATCCCGATCGCGGCTTCCGTCTGGCCACCTATGCCATGTGGTGGATCCGAGCGGCGATCCAGGAATACATCCTGCATTCGTGGTCGCTGGTTAAGATGGGCACCACTGCCGCGCAGAAGAAGCTGTTTTTCAACCTGCGCCGCCTGAAGGGTCAGATGCAGGCGATCGACGACGGCGATCTGCAGCCCGAGCAGGTCAGCAAGATCGCCCGCATGCTCGACGTGCCGGAGCAGGACGTGGTCAGCATGAACCGCCGTCTCGCGGCGCCCGATCACAGCCTGAACGCCCCGGTGCGCCAGGACAGCGAGGGCGAGTGGCAGGACTGGCTAGTGGACGAGTCGGAGACTCAGGAGACGGCGATCGCCGATCGCGAGGAACTGACCGGGCGCAAGGCCCTGCTGACCGGGGCGCTGAAG